>CAZBEU010000143.1:0-14401 GCA_964491005.1 uncultured archaeon
AGATTAATAATTAGAATAGAAATTGGTGATTTTTATAAATAATTTGAAGGTTATGCAGGAGATATTATTAACTCAAATACTCCTATATTTGCCAATATCACTATAAGGATTAAAGTTACAGAAAATATCAATGTAGCCGCAGGGCCTATTTTAATTCCTATTGAGGAGTCTTCAAAAAAACGCATTAATCCTGCTCCACCCATAGGCATAGGACCTCCACCACTACTTTTTCTTCTTTTTTTCCTCCTTGATGGTTTTCCACTTGACATATAATAATATTAATTTTTATTTGATTAAATTATATTTATGATATAAAACTTATAAAAATTTTTTATTTTAGAGGATAAATCTGAATATAAATACTTGGGGAGGTATAGGTTTTAGAGATTAATAAATTATCTATTATTCTTAAAAAAGAAATATCAGTAGATTATTATTCAAGACTTTTTCATTTAAATCCTTTTTTATATCTTTCTATTGTAAATTTCTTAAATAACATTTCGATTATATTATAATATATTATCCATTAACATCTTTAAAAGACTTCTTAGATTTATTGTAATTTTCTGATAAATTAAATTGAAATTAGAATCCTCAAAAGAAAATCAATCAAAAAATTTAATTATAAAAAAAAAAGATAACCCTAATTTTCTGTTATTTAAATCAATTTTAGATGATCAAGGTATATTTTTAATAAATTTTTATAAGATGTATTAATTATTTTTAGATAATTTATTATTAATATTTGGATTAAAAAAAGATCTTATGTTGAAAAAAAGAAAAACTCTTCCACTGTTAGCGATTATATTTATGATCTTCGCTATAGGTACTATGATACATTATTCGGGTCAAAGTACTAATTATGTTGCAGATGATCCTCCATATATCCCAAAATCTTCGAGTATATTAGATAATGTGGAAAATATAATTATAACCCATTCTGAGAGAACTGCGGATATTACCCTTGGAGGTATCACTAATATTGAAGATAAAATTGATTTTAAAAATTATGGTAGCAATCCAATTTATGCAGTTATAATTGGAGTTCCACTGAATCTTTCAAATTATTTAATTACTTTTAGTGCAATGGGTGAATCTAATAATCACTTATATGCTGAAAGAACTGGTTTAGTTATGTCCGAAAAATATGAAATATTAACAATCTATTTAGAATCACCTATAGAACATCTCCAAACAAAGAGAGTTGTTTTCAGTCATTCATATTTAGGGCTAGTTATTCAAAATTTAAACCAATTACCTGACAAAAATAAACTTTATTATCACTCAACATACAATGCTCATATATATCCTCTATTACCTTATAGATGCGAGGGTTCTATTACATCTACCTTTCACTTACCATTACATACTGACGTAATTTATAATGATGGAGCTAATAATGGTACCCTTGGTCTAATTAAATATCAAATTGATAAACTAGAGCCGTTTTCAGAGAATCTTGGAGCCGATGCAATTGCTAAATTCAGATATAGGGATTTCAGTACTAGAATATGGGAAATTTCTCGATTAAATAGAGATATATCGATATCTCCTTGGGGAACATTGATTATAACAGAAGATATTTCACTTAAAAATTGGGATATTCTGGAGTTATTTTATTTTCCTATGTATTTACCAAAAAATGCTATGAATATCCAAACTTATGATAGTTTAGGGGATATAGCTGGAACTAGAATAGACAGATTAAGTACTTATACACTCATTAACCTTTCTCTTTATATAAATAGGGCAGTTCTAAAGATAAATGATGTTTTTGATTTTACTTTAAAATATACATTAAATTTAGGAGATTATCTTTCAACTAATTGGCTCCAACAGTCTATAAAAATGGATATATTTTTAACAAAATCAGATTTTCTTATAAGAGATCAGACAACGAACATTATTATCGATGGATGTATGAGCATTGATTCTCTCTCTGAACCTCCCTTAGCAATTGATAATACACTCAGAAAAACAACCCTTACCTATATTGATAGAGGAGTTATATCTATTATGAGTAATGAGATTTTAATAACATATACGATTAATTTATTTGATTTACTTCTAAGACCAATTGTATTAATACTTATAATTTCGATTCTTTCTGCTCTATATATAATTTATGTAAGGAAGAAAAAAGACAGAAAAATATCTTCTGCAGTATTAATTGAAACATTGCCCCAAAGTGAGATTAGAGAATATTGTTCTTTGAATGAAGAAAAGAATGCATTGATACTTGAAATAAGAAAAACCCAAGAAGATCTTCTAAGAAAGAAAATTCCTAAAAAGAAATTTAGAACTCTTGTTGATAAGAATGAATCTAAGATTAAATTAATCGAAGAAGAAATAAAACCCTTTAAGAAAGTACTTGTTGAATCGGATGCCACACTTGAAGGAATTATTCAAAATATAGACATTGTTGAAGCAGAACGTCAGACGGTTGAAGATGGAATAAAACTATTGGATTCTCGATATAAAAAAGGAAAACTACCCTCTAAAAATGCTTATGAAAAATTATTAAATGATTTCTTTAAGCGACGTAAAAAAATTGATAGGACTATCGACAGATACATTCAACAATTAAGGAACTATTTATTATAATTTTTTTTCAATTATTATAAGTTTTTATATAAAACCTGAGAATTAGAATAATTATGAAACCTTGGCTTCATGATATTTTAGCATGTCCAATTTGTAAACATTACCCCTTAAATTTAATTGTTTTTTCTTATGAGAATGAAGATATCTTTTTTAAAGAGTTAATAGATGATTATTTTAGAAAAGATCTTGATTTTCACATAAATAATAAAATTCCAGAATTGTTTAAAGAAAAAAACCAAATCAATTATATCAGGGATAATATTATTATTGAGAAAACGTCTATAAATATATATTTAGATTTGATTAAATCGAGTTTAGAGGAAATGAATTATGTTAAAGATAATAGTTTATTTACATATAGTAAAAAATGCTTAAATTTAACCAAAAAAGAAATAAAAAATAATTTAATCGAATTCTCAAATGAAAAAAATCTACAGAAAATAAATAAGATTTATCCCGAATTAAATTTTATAAATAAATTAAAAATTGAAACTGAAATCAAAGACGGATTGTTATTCTGCTCTGAATGTGAGAGATGGTATCCAATCATAGATTCTATACCTCATATGTTACCAGATAATTATAGGAAAAAAGAGGATGATATTGAATTTCTAAAAATACACCAAAAATCACTTGATCCAGATTTTCTAAATAAAAATCTTAAACCTTTTAACCTTTAAAGTTTTTTATAATATTAGTTTTAAGATTTCTTGTTCTTATTTTTAATAGAGCCCGGTGGTGTAGCGGCCAAGCATATGGGGCTTTGAACCCTGAGACCACGGTTCGAATCCGTGCCGGGCTATTTTTTTCTAAAATAAGGTTATATTAATAATAAGTTTTAATATTACAATTAATTATTAATTTCAAAAATTTGAATTTTAAGATATAATATGAGCCTTTCTGGAAAAAATATTTGGATTGATGTTGAACAACCTAAAACTGCTATTATGTTTAATTCTTTATTTAAGAAATTATATAATGAAGGTGTTAATCTTTTAATTACTGCCAGAGACTATGATTCTACATTTCATATATTAGATGATCAAGATATAGATTATATAAAGGTGGGTGCTCATGGTGGACAGAAATTAGATGAGAAATTAAAATATCACATAGAACGTCTTAATGATTTATTACCCTTAGTAAAAGATTTTGCTCCAGATCACTTTATAACATTTACTTCTGTTGAAGGAGTAAGAATTGCTTATGGATTAAAAATTCCTTCTATAGGTTATAATGATGAACCTCGTAATGTACCTGTATGCAAATTGGTTTTTCCTTTTATTGATAATATAATCACTCCCAATTGCATTCCAAAAGAATGGTATATTCAACTTTATGCAGATCCAAAAAAAATAATCCGTTATAACGGAATTGATGAAATTGCATGGTTATGTGAATTTAAACCAAATCCTGAGATATTAAATGAATTTAACCTTGAGAAAGGAAAATATATAATAATGAGAACTGAACCCTCTGCTGCATGTTATTTTATTGACAAACTTGATCCAAATGAAACTTTACTCAGTAGAATCTTTCCTCCTCTTATCAATAAATTTCCTGAATATAAATTCTTTCTATTGGTTAGAAATGAAAAACAAGAAAAATTTCTAAAAAATAAACTAAAATCTCATGATCAAAATAAAAATTTAATCATAACTCGCTATCTTCCCAATTTAGTTGATTTATGCTTTTATAGTGGCCTTGTAATAAGTGGAGGGGGAACTATTGTAAGAGAATCCAGTCTATTAAACATTCCAAGTATTGAATTTTTTCCAGGTGAAACAGCTCCTCAAGAGCATTTTTTGAGTAATAATGGATTTCCTTTAGAACACATTAGAGATGTGGATAGAATTGTCAGTAGATCAATTGAAATACTTGAAAAAAGCCCGAGTGAAGGTCGCTTTACAATGAGTTTCAGAGAAAAAATAAAGAATTTTGAAAATCCAAATCAAATTTGTCTTAACTATGTTAAAATAAATATTAGATGATGCATTGATTGAAATAATATTTACTAAATCATAATAATTCAAAAATGATATTCATAACCCAAATTAACTTATCTTTATTGGAAATATTTTATCTAATATTATTGTTTTTTTTAGGATTTTCAATCACCTATTTCATTATGCCATATATTATTAGATTTATGAAAAAAAAAGGGTATATAGGTATAGATATTCATAAAAATTCAAAACCGGAAGTAGCTGAGTCCGGAGGACTAAGTATGATTTTTGGATTTTTGGGAGGATCAATTTTTTTATTAATTTTCTTTATCGATTTGTCACATGAGATTATTATTATATGCCTAACTATTTTATTATCTGGATTGATAGGGTATCTTGATGATCGAATCAAATTGAAATCAAGATATAAAGTAGGAATGAACTTATTTACAGGATTATTAATCTTTTTTGCTAATTTTTATGGATTTATAACCATAGAGAATCCAACGTTTCCTATTATTGGGAAAATGAGATTAACAATTATATATCCTATCTTAATTCCTTTAATTGTTACTGTCTTTACTAATACTGTAAATATGCTAGAAGGATATAATGGAGAAGGCTCAGGAACATGTTTAATTGCTGTAGGGGTCTTATTTATATGTAGTATAATAATAAATACTTCAGAAGGACTTATTTTCTCAATCTTATCATTCTCAATAATTCTTGCATTCTTTTTATTTAATAAATATCCTGCCAAAGTATTTCCTGGAGACATCGGAACTCTTTCAATGGGTGCAATGATAGCCTGTATAGCTTTATTTGGTAGTTTAGAAATTATAGCGTTAGTAGTACTTCTAACACATATATTTAATAGTTTTTATTATATAATCTCAGCGAAAGGGTTTTTTGAGAGTACTGAAATTCATAAATTTAGAGATGATATTATATTAATGAAAGATGACTTTATAAAAGCTTCTGAGGAAAAAAACGCATTATTTACATTACCACGATTAATATTATCAAAGGGACCATTAAAAGAACCTCAATTAGTTAAATATCTTCATATTCTAACATTTTTATGTGGATTTTTAGCGATTTTATCAGCATTCTTAATACGTTGGACAAATGAATCAATAAATTATATCTTAATGATGGTTTTAGTTATCGTTATTTGTTTTGTATATATTCTATTCTTCTTTTTATTTCCAAGAATAATAGATCTATCTATTCATATTGTAGTTCTTTTTGTAGTTATGATCGTATTATTGGTTTTAGTTGATAGATTTATTATTTCATTATCATTGAATGAACTTAATTTAGGATTTATTCAAATTCCGTATAATATCTTAATCTCTATAATATTAGTTATACCTATTATTTTAATTTGGTATAAAATAACCATTAGGTATTTTTGGAATCAAATACACAAAAAAAATAATATGAATTCTTAATTAAAATCATTAAATTACATAAAAATTTAAGAATAAAATTTGTTAAAAAGGGAATAACATGAATAAAATACTTAGATATGGCTTGCTTATTGGATATTTTATTGGATTTATTAGTGGTTTTATTATCTTATATTTTACTCTTCATTTAGATTTAAGTTCAATAATAGATTGGCCAGTTGTTATCTTAATTATTTTATTTTGCTTTTCTTTAGAAGAATTTTTTGTATGGGCAAAAAATGGTAAAAGAAGTGAGATTAGTGATCTTGTTGCGATGGCATTTTTCTTTTTTTTAATCTATATTTTTACAAAAGATATTTTAACTTCATTTATGGGTATGTTTTCAATTTATTTATGGATCGGTGTAATAGAATTAAAAGAATATCCTGTAATAAATAAACTCTTGACTATATCCTTGATAACGTATAATATAATCTTTATAGCTGGACTTATTTCAACTTATTTGAAAAATAATGGTATTTTATCATCATCTATAGTTTTAGATACCGTTTTTGCTTTTTCCTTTTGGATTATTCTTGGTTTAGGATTTGCATTATTTGGGAGAAAATATCTTGTTGTATGGCGTTTTATGAGCCCTCAATATCTTATTATTATCTTATATATTATTGGATGGTTATTTGTAGTATTTTTAAATCAGATATTAAATGAATTGTTCCATTTACCCTTTAATTTTTATGCTCAAATTTATCCTGTACTAATTGTTGTAAATATTATTATATATTTTATCTCTGGAAGTATGATAGATAAATTACTGGGAATAAAAGAAGTAAAAGATGAAAAATTATTAAATATTGTTGAGGAAGTAAAAAATGCCATAGGTATTAAGGGTAAAGTAAAGGTGGGGTTTGGAAAATATCCTATTTTAAATGCTCAAGCATATGGTCCCTTTTTTGATCGTAGAATTGCTATTATTGCAAATGATATTGAAAATATCAAAGAAGATGAATTAAAAGGAATTATTGCTCATGAATTAGCTCATACTAAAGGAAATCATATTCTTATACTTACATTCATTCAAATAGGTGATTTAATTATAAGATGGGTTCTTGGATTTCCAGCAACATTCTATGATTATACTTTTGGGCATCCAAATATTGATTTGATATACTTTATTATAATTAATATTGGGATATATGTTATATTGTATTTTTTAGTAAGAATCCTTGAAGGATATGCAGATCTAAGAACTAAAGAAGCAGGATATAAAATAGAACTCACTAAAGCATTATATAATCTAGAAAGTTTCTATGCTTCTGGTAGAGAAACGGGTTTAAACACGATGTTATTATGTGATGAGAAAATAACAAGAGATAATCAGTTATTGGATTATATTGATACAGCAAAATATCTAAGTGGCTCTATGATAAAACCTTCAAAGTTATCATTGCTTGGTAATTTCCTTAATTCTCATCCTCCAAGTTATCAAAGAATAGCTACTATTTTAGGCGATGATATAGGACCTTATAAAGAAGCTATCCTTCCTTTATTGTGTGTTAAAAATTCAGAAAGAAAAAAATATGCCAAAAAATTTGAAAATCAAATAAAAGAGTTCAAGCAAATATCCAATAAAAAATTCAAAGAATTATTTGAAATTGAAAAAATCTCTAATTTATTTGAAAGTTTTAAGATAAAGGAATTATATTCTTATGAATTTGGAAAAAGTTATTTATTTAACAATCTTATTACTGATGAATATATTCTTGGAAATTTGATAGATATTGAATTTAATGAAGATATATCTAATAATTTTCAATATAAAATTAGTAATATTAAAAATAATGAAATAGAATATCTTGATTCTCTTTTATATTCAAAGATAGCAATTTTCTTAAATCAAGATTATTATTTTGAAGAGGAGGATCCACTAAAACTATATGATATTGAAATAAATCGGGAGAGAAATAATGGACATTATATATTCGTTGATAAAAATCAAAAGAAGATTTATAAAGAAATAAAAAAAACAAAATTACCTCTTTCCAGCGATTTAATAAGCTCATTCAAAGGGAAAGATGTATTTCTTAAATCTAAAGGAGATCTGATGATATTAAAATGTTTAGAAGTAGAATCTCCTAATGATGGAAAAGATTATATCATTAAATTAACTAATGATAAAGAGGAATTAATAGAATTAAGTCTGAAAGACATAATAATCACGCCATATAATATTAATTCTCCTATAACAAACTCAGAAAATAAACCTTTTGAGTTAGAATTATTAAATTGGATTAAAAAGAAAAATTTACGTACTTTCTTCTATTTGAAAAAACCTGTTAATAACATTGAAATTGGTTATCTAAAAGAAATTATTAAAAAACCTCTCTCTGCAAAAAATCAGAAAAAAGATTCCAATAAAAAAGATGGAATTACTTTAGCTATTGATAATATATTTAATAAATCAATAATTGTTCCATTACAACAAATTGATTTGATAAGCTTTAATTATGAAACAGGAACTATTCAATTAAAATCTGAGAAAACAATTCTATCAAAATTAAGTTATAAAATTATGAAAAAATTAAAACCCCAAAAATTCTTATATCAATAAATAGGATTTAATTAAGTTTTGTGAAATAATAATGACAAAAACTATAAAAAATATATTATATTTATTGAGAATACGACAATACTATAAGAATGTTCTAATATTTGTAGGTTTATTTTTTAGCCAAACATTTTTTGAAACAGAATATTATTTTCCTCTAATTATAGGTTTTATTTTATTATGTTTCACATCATCTATAAATTATATAATAAATGATATTATTGATGTTGAAAGTGATAAGGAACATAAAGAAAAGTTATATAAAAAGCCTCTTGCATCAGGAGAATTATCTATTAAATTTGCTATAGTTTTAATCTTTGGACTAATTATTTCTATAATTCTAAGTCTTATCTTTATCATTCCTGACCTAAGTTTTATATTACTCTTAATTGCTATCTTGGTAACTGGCCAATTATATAGCCATTTATTAAAAAATTATGCCTTTATAGATATTCTCCTGTTATCAACAGGATATCTATGGAGAACCTTAGCTGGATGTTTTATTATTCATCAGACAATATCTACTTGGTTGTTATTATCTATTTTTGAGGTGGCACTTTTTCTGGTCATTGCAAAAAGAAAAGGAGATTTATTAGCATTTGAATCTCAAGAACAAGCTATTAAACATAAGAAAGTCTATAAAGTATATAATCTCAGATTATTAGATAATTTTCACAATCTTATTGCTGCTTCTATTTTTATTACTTATAGTCTTTATATTTCTGATAAGTTTGTATTTTTAGAATTCTTTGATTATATCATTCTCATCTCAATTCCAATAATGATTTATATTCTTATGAGATATATGTATTTAACTACAGAAGAACCTGAAATTGCTAGAAATACTGAGAAAGCTTTTCTTGATAAAGGAATAATCATAGCAGGGTTATTAATGGGATTGATTCTATTTTATTCTTTTTATAAAAGTTTTTTCATAGGGTTATTCAACTGATATTAAAAAACTTTGTTTTGAGAGAGTCAATCATACAATAGTGTTTAGTTACAAGCTCCTATTTATTTTTAAAATAATAGATGATTTCATTAAAGGAAAATATGCTATTCAAACCAGAGAGAGTACAAGGCTTTTTATTTTATGTATTTTTAAATATTTTTATAAGATTCTGATGATTAGTTGAAACGATATGATTTAGATATGGTAGAATTAGTATAATTCTTTTTTTATAATTTAGATAAAAAATTAAAAAAGGAAGTTGCGTTTAACTAAAATAATTATGAAAACAAAACCTCAAATTTTTGTTATTAAAACAACTCCAAAAACGATTTTGGAAGATTATAAAAGGTTAATGCATCTATCGGAATATCAAAAATATTTTCCAAAAAATAATAAAACTCTAGTTAAACTTAATCTAAGTTGGTCAAAATTTTTTCCTTCTTGCAGTAGTCCTCCTTGGCAAGTTGAAGGTGTATTAAAAACAATGATTGAAGATGGATTTGACCCGAAAAAATTATTTACTGCTGAAAATCGCACAGTAGTAACTAATATTGCAAAAGGATTAAAAGGTAACAAATGGAATCCTATTATAAAAAAATATGGAGTATGGTTTGTTCCATTGACTAAAATACCTTATGTTCCTTATAATAAAAATTTGAGAACTAAATTTAAGAATTTAAAAAATAAAGAATTACATGTATTAGACTCAAAGATTTTTCCAAATGGATTTGAAATACCTGAATTTTATATAGGAAAACCAATTATACATTTACCTACTATGAAAACTCACGGTCATACTGGAGCTATCGGAGGGTCTCTGGATAATACAAATGAATTACAAAAAAATGGTGGAATTACTTGTGCTATGAAAAATGCTTTTGGTGGACTTCTAACAAAAAGAAGACATTTTAGTCATCAATACATGTCTGAAGTGCTAGTTGATTTACTCATTATTCAAAAACAAATCCATCCAGAAATAATGGCGATTGTTGATGGTACGGTTTGTGGAGATGGAGCGGGTCCAAGGACTATGATTCCACAAATAAAAAATTATCTTTTAGCAGGATATGATCAAGTAGCTGTTGATACAATTGTTGCTAAAATGCTTGGTTTTGATCCATTAAAATTACCCGCAATAAAATTAGCTCATGATGAAGGCCTTGGGTGTGGTGATTTTGATCAAATTGAAATAATTGAAGAAGATATCTCCAATATTAATTGGAAATTCTCGGTTAAAAGAAGTATTGTGATATGGGGAGATCAAATGGTAAGAAAAGGTAAATTAAGTTTTTTAGAACCTTTAATGCACAATAAACTATTTATGAGACTGCCAATTCTTGGTTCTTTAATTTATCATGATATGTTTTGGTATCCTACAATTGGTAAAAAAAGAATTAGAGCCTTTATGAAAACTGATTGGGGTAAAATATTTCAAAATTATCCTGATTTTTAAAAAAAAAAAAATATATAAAAATAAAATTTTTGAAAAATGCTATTCATTCATAATTTCTAAAATCTTTCTTTCTTTTATTATAGTAAGAGCATCATTAATCGTTATTTTATAGCTAATCATCTCTTTAAATAAAGATTTTAACAATTCAATATGTCTTTCTAAATAAGAAATATTATCTAATTCTTCTTCGATTTTTTTTTTCACATCTTTATTTGATTTCTTTAGATTGAAATAATTTGAATAATTCTCTTGATCTACTTCAATACCCCTTCTAAGTGCTAATATTATTGCAGATGCTTCATGTTTAGATATCTTTTTTGATAATTTATGAAATTTAAATTTTGAAGATTTTGATTCATCAACTAGATGGACTTTTATTTTTTTCTTTTTATTATATATACTGAAAATTTTTGAAATGAGATCTTTGGTTTGATTGAATACTCCTATTCCAAATTTAAATATTATATTCAGAGGATATTTGTTATTTTCCATTAAATTTTCAATACATTGTTTTATATCTGAAAATAGAATCTTCTCTTCATAAAATGATTTAGAATAAAAATAACGTCCATCTAAAAAAATCGCTAGACCTATCGTATTTCCTGGATCAATCGAAAATAAGACATTAGAATATGTCTCTTTTCCGCAATAGTATATTTTTGTAAAATTAAAAATATATTTGTTAAAGTTATCTTGTTCATTATAAGGTAAGATAATTATTCGATTTCTATCAATCTTACTCTCTAATAATTCTAATTCTTCAAAAGTACTAAGAATTATTGAAGGAATTCTTGGAATTTTATCATTGATTCCAATTATCTTAAAGTCAATTTTTAATTCAGTTAATATTCTATTTATGTTATAAAAGAATTTAGAATTATCTGTAATAACAAAAATTTTAACTTTATTCAAATTATAATAGTAAATTAATCATAAGATTAAAAATTAGATAAAAAATAGTAAATATGTTCCTTTCAAGTCCTAAATTTAGTAAATTTCATATTATTGGACTTTTTTCCATATGGGGTAATTTTGGCGTTGGCAAAACAACACTTGCTCTGCAATTTGCATTAAATATAATTAAACAAAACAAAAACGTTCTTTTTTTCTATACAAAACCAAATCTTCCTACTGTTAAAATTAAAAAAATTTTCAAATCTATAAAGATAATACCCAGTGATAATTTTAATATAATTCAGATAAAAGACTTTGATGAATTATATAAAATTACTTTTAAAATTGAACATTTATTAATAGAATTAAAAAAAAAAAAAAAAAAGCTTAATCTCATAATTATTGATTCTCTAACAGATCTCTATAATTTAGTTCTAATTCCTAATAAAAAAGAAAAAAATATTAATCGAAATTATCAATTAAATCAGATATTAGCTAACCTTACATATCTTAATAAAAAATATTCTGTTGATGTATTGATCATCAATGAAGTAAGTAAAAAAAATCAGAATAATTCTACAATTGAAATTCAGAGTGGTGGGAAAGTTATGAATTATTGGATTTTAAAATCATTTAAAATTGAAAGAACTCATATATTAAATGAAAGAAAATTTATCTTCAGTGATTCTTTAGAAAAGAATATCTTAGAATTTAAATTAAAAATGAATAATAATGGATTTATAATCTAAAATCCTAAATGGTAATATTATTCATTTAAAATGTTAAAATATCTGTATATTTGTTAAATATGTCAAAAGAGAATATTGAAAGTAATACATTAAAACAAATAAAAGAAGGAAAATCAAAATTATATATTTATAATAATGATTTAGATGCAATTCCTTCTAAATCTATGAGTGTATTCTATAATAAGAAGATGGAAATTAATCGTGATATCTCTTGTTTGGCAATTCAATCATATTGTGATCTATATGCTAAAAATGACCTAATTATAGTTGATTCAATGGCAGGATCTGGAGTAGGTTCTATAAGGTTGTTAAATGAATGTAAGAATATAGAGAAAATTTATATAAATGATATAAATCCAGTTGCAGAAGATTTAATTTATAAAAATCTTATCTTGAATAATTTTAATAAAAATAACGAAAGAATTGAAGTGAAAAATTATGATGCAAATTTTTTATTCAATAAAATTGCTTTTAAATCTAAATTTAAAAAACCTAATGTAATTTCAATCGATCCATGGGGGACTCCTAATTATTATATTGATTCTGCTTTTAAAACTATTATAAAAGATAATGGATTAATGTGCATAACTGCAACAGATACTGCCGTTCTTTTTGGCGTAAAATCAAATGTATGTTTAAGAAAATATATGGCAAAACCATTACACAATGAGTTTTGTAAAGAAATTGGAACACGTATTTTATTGTATTTTATATCTAGAATTGCTAATATAAATAATATGGGTATTATCCCTCTTTTATCATTCTACTCAAATCATTTCATAAGAGTATTTGTAAAAACGTTTAAAAATAAGAATCAGATTATTAAAAATATAAAAAATTATGGATATATTTTTTATTGTGAAAAATGTGGGAATAGATTTGCTTTAATAAATAAAGATATTACAAATATTAAAATTTGTGAATTATGTGAAAGCAATACCGATCTTAATTATGCGGGTCCATTATGGCTTGATAAGATTCATCAATCAGAATTCCTTAATAGCATTCTTATCTTAAATTATGAATCAGACTATAAAAATAAAAATAAAATTCAAAAAATAATAAATATATGTAAAAATGAAATAGATATGCCTTCTAATTATTATAATTTACATAAAATCAGTAAAAAAAATAATTTTGGTAATATTCCCAAAATCAATACATTAATGCAAATTATTAGAGAGAAAGGCTATAAAGTGTCTAGAACCCATTTTGATTTTTTGTCGATTAAGACAAACATGAATATAAAATCATTAGAAAAGATCTTAAATGAATATAATAATAAGTAAAATGATCAAATATGCCTGTAAATAATTTTTCTATACATAAAAAAGACGTATATTATAATAGAGCTAAGAAAGAAGGTTTTAGAGCACGCTCAGCTTATAAGTTACAAGAGATTCATCATAAATTTAATATTTTTAAAAGAGCTTTTTATATATTGGATATTGGTTGCGCTCCGGGATCATGGTTACAAATAGCAAAAGAACAAGCAACAAAGAATTTAAAAAAATATGAAGATCAATATTACAACAGAAATGAGTATAAAATAATGGGAATTGATATAAAACATGTAACCCCAATAGAATCCATTGAAATCATACAATCTAATATTACTGACACAGATATAAAAAAGAAGATTATAGATTATTTTAACGATAAAATTGATTTGATTATTTCAGATGCATCTATAAAAAAGAAAGGAGATAAATTCACAGATCATCTGAATCAAATACGATTATGCTATGAAATATTAAATTTAACAAAATTACTATTAAAAAAAAAA
>CAZBEU010000144.1:0-5461 GCA_964491005.1 uncultured archaeon
ATAAATGATTTTTTCTATCTTGTTCATTCCATTCAATTCCTCCAGAAGGATGAGAAATATACCATCCGATAACTTTTAGATCTTGGTCTTTATAATTGTCTTCAATTTTTTTTAATAAATCTAGGTAGCTTTGAGAGATCCCAATTTGAATATCCTTTCCATGAGATACTGGAATCGCATTCATTAATATCATGTTATTATTCTCATCTTGTTTTCCAAGACAGAATCCAATAACCTCATATTTTGTATCTAATGAATCATCTGCAAATCTAAGTACATGAGTGATCATATTCCTAAATGCTTCTTTGGTAATAAAAATAGGTCCCTCTTTGTTTTTTATATCATTCATGCTCTATTTTACCCCCTTTTTTCCTCAATTTGATTTTTCAGTTTACTATTTTCTTCATTTAATGCTTTTATTTTGTTTTTTAAAATATTAGTTGAATTTTGATAGTTTGAGTTTAGATTATTTATTTCTAAAGTAATTGTCTGTAATTTCTTTTCAAATTGATCTAAAGATTCTTTATTTTTTTCATTAATTTTATCAAATTCATCTGCTTGATTTCTATAATAATGATTAATATCTATTAAGAGCTTGCTTTGTATTTCGTTGATTAAAATATCTAAATTTTTTAACATTTCATTTTGTTTATTTAAATCATTTTTTATCTTCTTATTTTCAGTAATAATATATTCTATATTTTCAATTTTAGGATCAATCATAGAATCTATTTCAATTTTTGATTTTGAAATAAAATCTTCAAAAGTATCTTTAATTTTATTAGTTATCATGTCCTCTAATTGATTAGCAGAATCAACAATTTTTTGAAAATCCTTACTAATAACATCAAATCGATCATCGATATATATATCAAGATTAGTTAAATTATATTGTAAAGTAAAAAGAATTGTATTTTGTAACTGCTCTATCTCTGTTATAAGGATATTTTTCAACTCTTTTAATGTATTTTTCATTAACAAATTGTTATTAATCATTCTTTCTCCTAAATTATGACTCCAATTGTTAAACAATGAAAATATTGGATTCAAAATTGAATTAAATATTCCAGTTATACTATTTTGGATTTTATTAATCATTTTATTTTGATCAAGTTGAGGTATATCATATTTAAATTGACTATCTGTAGGAATGTTTATATCATCAAAAATATTAAATTTTTCATTTAATTCCAATATAGGAGGTTCTCCACTATGGAATTTTTTAATTAGATCAATGATATTATCATAAAAATCAAGAGAATCTGGAATCTCAACAATTGTTTTTACTTCATGATAGCCTGATAGATCTCCTTTATTTGGATCATCTAGTCTGAATGTTCTAAATCCTAAATCACCTGGAGATTCTAAATATTCATGATCAAAAACAAGACCAATTGCACTAGGATTTTGTGCTTGCCATCCTAATTGATTTCGAATATCTGTACCAGAAAAAAAGATACTGAGCCCTGGATGACTATGATACCATCCAAGTGTGAACATATTCCTTTCAGCAGCTTCAAGATTAATAGGTTCAAATTTACCATAGTCTGATGCAGAAAAATCTACTTCTATCGATCCTCCATGAGATACTGGAACGGCATCTTCAATAATAACGTCTTTTATTTTCCCATTACCCTCGAGATGACCTATTATCATTCCCATAACTTCTTTAAATTTGTGGCGTGCTCTTGTTTTTGAACCATATCTTAAAATGTGTACTAACATTTTATAATAGGCAATAGGTTTTATTTTTACAATTGAATCATCTTTATAATTAGAAAATCTTTCTCTCAATATTAATCACTTTTTTCAAAACTCTTTAGCTTGCTTTTTTATACTCTTTTTCGACTTTTTTTCGTTTTTAAAAAAATATATTTAGTTTTTTTTTAGGCAATATTGTTAATAAAACTATATAATTATATATATCATTTTCTAAATTTGTTAATATTTATGTTTTATTGTCTTTATTTTTAAATAAGACTATGAAAGTAAATATTGTTAAAATAAATTAAAAATAATTTCTTGAATTCTTATTCATGAGTGTGGTATAGGTTTTCCGCAATGGGGACAGAATTTCCATTCCAGATCTTTTCCACAATGAGGACAATATTGTATTTCTACGGTTCCTTTTGAAACACTAGGAGATTCAATCGAACTTGATTGTAAAACAGATGTACTTTCACCAGCACTAGGAATCGTTGGTAGATTTCTTCTACTATGAGTTGTTGAACTTACGTTTGAAGATTGGCTAAATCTCTCTTGAAATGCTCTCCGTTTGCTTTCTTCGTTCATAACACTAGGAGCTTCATTTTCAACCCATCCACTTACTTTAGGACGCTTTAATTCAGCTTCAGGAACTTTTTCAAGCCCAATATCTTTACTCTCCGAAACAGGAGCCATTACTCGTTGTTTATCTTTATTCTGTATCGCTTGTTTTACCAAAACTTGAGTTGTTTTCATAACTTGGTGTGGGTTAATATTTGGAATTGCTACAGTTCTTAAAACCCAACCAACGACAAGATTCTGATTAGGAAATCCCCCAACTGAATCCTCATCTTTATAGATATAAGAATCAATTATATCTTTTCCTTTTAATATTCGACTTGCCCATTTTTCATTTATAAGACCTAATTGAAGACGATATGACGTACCAGGTATTCCTAATTGGCTTGTTAAGGGAGCAAATCCTTTTTCTGTCAAAAAATTTCACCTAAAAAATAATTTTTTTATAATGATAAAGAATTACTTGATATAAATAGATTTTGCAAAAATTAACTATAGAATAGCTAAAACAAAACCAAATTCTCCATTTATTTTCTTTATCTTTTTAATAAATTCATAAATAATACCAAAAAATCAAATTAGAGTTTTATTGAAGATAATAATAAATATTATCAAATGGCACATTCATATTTTTAATTAAATTCTATGTAATAAAAATACTAACAAAAAATATTTCTTCAATTTCTTTATTATGATAATTCAAGAAAACACCTTTCTTTACACTACCGAGTATTTTTTTTAAATTCAAATTTATGAAATCTTTAAATCCTCTACGTCATTCGTTAATTCATGGCTTCGAATAAGAAATAGTCTAAAATTAGACGTGTTTCAGAATTAATGACAAGAAAGAACTCCAAATATCATGAAATACGTCAATCATTATTATCTTTTAATATTTTAGGAGATTTTCCACGAGGTTTTCTAATTCAATGTACTCTCAATTGGATCATGCTTTACATGGAAGAACCGCTATAATTTAGCTATATTTACGAATTAAGGGAAGTGATGAAAAATGTAACAAAAAAATACTCGGTACTGTTTAGAGGTGAGTAGTTCAATTTCATCTTGATGATATATACACAGAAATTTTTATGAAAAAGAAAATTTAATATTTCAAATTATACGAAGGATATTTATATGGAAATTAAAATGATAAGAAATAATAAAAAGCAATTTCTTGATCTCTTATTATTAGCAGATGAACAGGAAAATATGATCGATAAATATTTAGAACGAGGAGAATTATTTACCCTTTATGATAATGACTTAAAAAGTGTATGTGTTGTGACAAAGGAAGGCAAGGGTATATATGAACTTAAAAATATAGCTACTTACAAAAAATATCAAGGGCAGGGATATGGAAAAAGATTGATTGAACACATTTTTGAGTATTATAAAAACAAATGTAGAACAATGATGGTTGGTACTGGGGATTTTCCACTTATAATTTCATTTTATCAGGGATGTGGGTTTAAAGTTTCGCATCGTGTTAAAGATTTTTTTATAAATAACTATACTCATCCAATTTTTGAAGGAGGTGTACAGCTTGTAGATATGGTGTATTTAAAAAAAGAGTTTTAGTTATATTTTATATTTACAGAAATTTTAGCCGAAAAATACACACAAAAGTTATGGGGACTGAGGGAATATTACAAGATATGCGTAGTTTGTGCGTAGAAAATCACCTATTTTTGACAACTTTCATCACATTTATTAAAGAAATGATATTTGCTATTGTGTTAAAATCATAAACCAATTTCTGGAACATGAAGAGCTAATACCTATTTATACCTCATTTAGAATTAAGGAGATTAATTATCTATTAGAAAATAAGACTTATTAATATAGTGGAACTAAATCACCTCAGATTATGAAAGAATTTAAAGTAAATGAATATCTTTCATTAAGACTAGAAGATAATAAAACTAATATTTATATTAACAATTGAGATTTGATAGAGTTTGTCTTTTCGAAAAAAAAAAAGTAATAAATTGAGTATGAGATACAATATCTTCTTGACGATCTGATAGAGACTTACATTTCAAAATTGGATAGATAAATATTTTTAACTACATCAATGTGCCTTCATAACAAGAACCATCCTTCCAATAATCACCACTCCAACCATAAGTCTCAACTGGTGAAATTAGTAAAGATTGCCAAGTATTTGGTCCTACTCTGCCATCCTCTACAAGCCATTTATATGCATTCTCTTTCGAATTCCAGTAAATATGATTGTCTTGAAATTTTTTAACATTTTCTTTAGTTATTGGTCCAAAAGACCCATCGATACATATATCCCATGTATATCCAAATTTTTTAATAAGTAGCGTTTGTAAAGCCTTTATATGATTAATTCTCCCAGAACCCTGCACAACATTCTTAAATAAACATCTCCATGTAGATCCATAAACATATCGACCATAATCATACTTATACGTACTAGTAAGACCTACCGCCATTTTAAATGATGCTACTGCTCTTACAGTGCATGGTCCATATCTTTTTTCATTGTAATCATAAGAATCAATTGTATATCCCCATCCTCTTAACATCAAATGTAATACACGAACATAGTCCGACTTCCATGTACCCCAATAAATAACTGGCCAATCATAAGAAGTATGTGGTTGATAACTAGCTTTAAGGTCCTTTTCAAATTCATCAATTTCTTCATTATTTTCAACTGAGGTTGTTGTCTCTAATCTAAAGAAACCTATAATTCCAATCATCATGGAAATAAAAAATATTCCAATTATTATTGCCAATTCTAATCTAAATTGTCTTTGTTTCATTTTCTTTTTACCTCTAAAAGAAGTAACATATATTAGATTTTTCTTTATTAAAAGATTTAAGGTACCCTTTTCTAATTGTAAAGATATTTTATTTAAAAAAAAAGACTTTTTAGTTATAATAAACAACTTAAAAATTAATGTGAATTGCTTACTGTGAATCTAATTAATTATATTGAATATAATTTTTAGGATACTCTCTCTTTATTGGTAGGAATTAATATAGAGGAGACTACAGTATCTGTCACTAAGTTTTTTATCATAATACCAATTTGTGCAGATATATTCCTCACGGTCCCAGTTTAGATTGAGGGGCTAGAACCATTTATACGTACTTTGTGCGTACAAAATGACCTATTTTTAACAACTTTCGTCATAATTATTAG
>CAZBEU010000145.1:0-3143 GCA_964491005.1 uncultured archaeon
ATAAAAAAAAGAAAAAAAAATTATTTTAAATTAAGTAATTTTAAAGCGATATTAAATGCGTAGTTATAATTAAAAATTCTTTTTATAATAGATTTCATGGCTTCTTTTAAAATAAGAGATTCTATTTTATACTTCAAATTACCTATGATTAATGCTCCAATACCAAAAATCCCTGGATAAATTTCTTTATTATTATCCTTTGGATTTAGTCCCCACACACCATAAGGGGGTACCATATTTCCATCAATAATTAATTTTGGGCTCGTTAATTTTTTAATTAAATGAACAGGTAAAATTTCTATACCAGGTGCTACAAGAGAACAAATTATATCTGCATTTTTGATTAAATCAAATCGGTCAATAATATCGTTAGAATTGCTATAAATAGTTAGATTTTTAAAATCTTGGGCTAATTTTTCACTTAATTCAAAATTTAGCTCGTTTATATGATTTTGATTAACTTTTTTCAATGTTTCGTAAATAATTATTTTTGCTTTTAATCTGGCGGCTAATATTGCTAAGATTCTTGCTGTAGGACCTGTTCCTAATATTACAATATTTTTATTCTTTAAATTTTTTATAGTGTTAATCATTGTTGCTATAATAGCTGAAGCAGTTGTATGAGACCCTCTAGGATCAATTATAATAGGAAAATTGAAAGGGGCTACTAATGAATTATAAATATTTTTAGCAATCAAATCAGCTTCATTTGTTTTGCTTCCTCCAACAAAAAAGATTGTTCTAGAACATATTTTTCTAGAAAAAATAAGTTGATTTATTAATTTTGGAACATAATTAGCTTTCACATTACTATAAGGTAAAACATTATCTATTCCAGCATCATAAGCCATATTTATATCAAATGGAGAGGCATATTCATCTGTATCAAGAAAATAGCATATAATATCACTTTTTCTTTCTTTTTCTATAACTTTAATTAATCTTTTATCAGGTTTTATTTCCAATAATTCCATTTTATAAGCTCACCTCTTTTTAAAATACAGGCTAAATTCTTTAAATATATTCCCCAAAAGATGTAGAAATGATTTTAATATATAAATGTTTTGATCATAATCATATATTTTATGATCTGATCTTTACTTAGTATTATTATTATTAATCATATGAAGCTGATGATCATACACAGATATGATTATAATAGTTAATTATCTGTTAATTTCAAAATTCTTTTTTGATTATTATACAATAATTTGTATATAATTAGATAATAAAAAATAATATATTAAAAAGGTTAAAAAAAATTAATTTAAATTTAATAATTTCAATGCTATTTCAAATCCATAATTATAATCATAAAGTGTTTTTGTTGCAGAATTCATTGCTTTTTTTAATATCAAAGACTCAATCTTATATTTTAATTTTCCAATTACTAACGCTCCAACTCCAAAAATTCCAGGATATATTTCTTTATTATCATCTTTAGGTTTTAATCCATAAATTCCATAGGGAGGTACTAAATTTGCATCAATTACTAACTGACTATTGTTTAAACTACTCATTATCTCTTCTGATAAAATCTGTATTCCAGGTGCCGCTAATGACCAAATAATATTTGCGTCTTTGATTATTGCCAAACGATCTTCTTCAGAAAAAGCACAATATCCATTAATTCGATTATTTTCTTCTTGTTTACACTCCTTTTTTAGATTATTTATAATTTCATTAAATTGTTTTGGATCCGCTTTATTCCATGTTTCCACTAAATAAATTTTAGCTTTTAGTTTAGTACCTAATAGAGCAGCCATTCTAGCAACTGGACCCGTCCCTAAAATTACAATCTTTTTATTATAAATATTTCCTAAAATACTAAGAGTCTTGGCAGCTATGGCTGAGGCTGTAGAATGAGACCCTCTTGGATCTAAGACAATAGGATATTCAAATGGAGGTACAAGGGAATTAAAAATATTTTTAGCGATTAAATCTGCTTCTTGCGTATCACTTCCCCCGATAAAGAAAATTGAAGAATTATATTTCCGTCTGGAAAAAATAGCATCTTGAACTAACTTAGGAACTTTTTTACTACTCATATGATTGAAAGGAATGACAATATCATAACCAGAATCATAAGCCATATTAATATCAAAAGGAGAAGCATATTCATCAGTATCAAAAAAGTAGCATATATTAGCTGTTTTATCTTTTTTAATCATATCAATAGTCTTTTCATTTGATTTTAATTTCAATATTTCCATTTTAATAATCTACCTCATTTTGAGAAAAAAAAGAAAAATGTAACGATCACAAAATATAATATAGTGTTTGAGTATATTAATCTTTTGATCATAATAGATCATATAATACTCTCTTTTAGTCTTATACTATTTGGAAATCAATGCTATTAATATTAAAATCTAGCATTATAATTGTATAATGTAACAAATTTTTATGATTATGAAATATAGTATATACTTTTTAAAAAATAAATATCCTATAAAATAAACATCAATTAAAAAAATTATCTCCACTTACAACAGAAGTATCTAAATTTGATATTATTGGGATTTTAAAAGTAAATATAAATAATATAATAATAAAATATGTGAATATAATTTTTTGATTTAATTTCATTTCAATTTGAATTTTAATATATATTAAATTAATTTTTATAAAATATATATAATTTATAAAATAACTTGGAACGAAATTGAAATAATTTTATCTTTATTAATAATAAAAAATTATATCTCTTTTGATAATTTATCCAATATAACCAAGAATCAACATAATATCTGCTAAATTTCCAAATATCCAACAATAGAATATATTTGGATGATATTTTTGATTAAAATAATAAGCAAATTCTTTTTTATACAATAAAGGATCTATGGAAATCTTTAATTAAGCAGAAATATCATTAGAATTTCCAAGATTAAGATTTATTTATAAATCAATTATTCCTTCTTTGATAAGTTTCTTTAATTCTTCTTATTTCATTTCTTTGTTCTTCAGATTCAAACAGGTTTTGAACTACTCACCCCTAAACAGTACCGAGTATTTTTTTTAAATTCAAATTTATGAAATCTTTAAATCCTCTACGTCATTCGTTAATTCATGGCTTCGAATAAGAAATGGTCTAAAATTAGACGTGTTTCAGAATTAATGACAAGAAAGAACTCCAAATA
>CAZBEU010000146.1:0-2496 GCA_964491005.1 uncultured archaeon
ATGCATTATAAAATCTTCTTCTACAGCTTCCTTAGAATAATCTTTAAGAGTTTTAATTTTCTTCTCAATATCTTTTACATTCTTAATTTTTCCTAATTTTTGAAAAATATCCCTTGCTTCATCATAAGATTTAAGACATTCCTCAAAATCTCCGCTAACCACTAAGTCTTCAGCCATAAATAGAAGTCCTTCTCCCACTTCTTTTTTTTTACCTAATTTTCTTTGAATCCTTAATGATAATCGATGATGTTTTAAACTATCTGGATATTTTTTAAATATTGAATAAGTTCTGCCCATATCTCTTAAGATTATAGCTTCCTCATCCCTTAGTCCTTTTTCTTTACAGAAATTAAGTACAATTTTGAGAAAATCAATATATTCTTTATGATCCCTACTGTGATCTATTGTATGAATAAATTTCTCATAAGTTTCATGTTGATGAATATTAAATAAAAAACCATTTTGGTTAATTTTAGAATATAATTGAATTGGTAATTATATAATTTTTAAATTAGAGTATTAGATTCAGATTATTCTAAAATTTCTTTTTTTTCTTTTTTTAAACATGCTTAATGATTCAATTAGCATTTATAATTTTATAAAGTTCAATCTGCACAATAGATTGTAGTTCCCTAACTGAATATTTAGTAATTTTACTTAACTCCCTGAGATCATTATATTCTGGTTTAATATTTACTATTTTCTTTTCATTATCTATCATATAATATGATAGTTTATAGTGGATAAGATATTCAATATTATCTATTGATATTTTTAATATATCAATCTTTCTTTCAATACAAATTCTATTTACCTCATAATATCTGACTCCAAGTGTTCCTAAATTATTAATTATCATCTTTATAATATCAGCTTTATAATTAGGATTAGTTAGTATTTTTATTATAAAACCTGGACGATTTTTCTTTGTTAATGTTTGGATAACTTGTATATCTAATATTTTATCTTTTTCTATTTTATCCATAAAATCTCCGATTATTTCTCCTGAGATATCATCAATATCCGTTTCTATAACTGAAATTGTTTCATTATATTGAAATAATGAAGATGAATCATCCCAATCCTTTTTATCTTTCAAACTACCCTTATATATTCTAAGATTATTCAAAAATAATTGAAATTTCTTTTGTCCAGTACTATTAGCACATTTATCTATGGAAAATGAAGGATTTTCAATAATAGGATTTAGGTTCCTAATTAAAGCGATACCTGTGGGGGTACTTAATTCTTCTTCTATAGGGCCTAAAAGAATTTTTAAATTAGAATCTTCTAAAATCTTAACAGTTGCAGGTGCTGGAACAGGAATTTTTCCATGTGCACTATTTATAGTACCCCCTCCAAGAGGGATAACACTGCAAAAAATTTTAAAATCATTATCAAATGCTCCCAATTCATCTAAACATTTACTAACACCTAATATATCAATTAAAGTATCAACAGAACTTAATTCATGTAAATGTACTTTTTCTTCTAATTTATCATGAACAAGAGCTTCAGCAGAGATTAAGGAATTAAGTACCTTATTAGCATAACTCTTTGCAGCTTCAGAAAATAGATTATCATCAATAAATTTATTTAAATTCTTCTTGAGTTCATTTATAGATCTATGATGTTTTTTCTCTTTTAAATCGATCTTTAATTGATTTAGAACAATATCATTTCTTTTTATCTTTTTCAATTCAATTTCTAGCAGTAAAACTCCAGATACAATATCCTTTAATGTTAGTAGATTTTTCAATATATCATCTGAATTAGGTACTAATTCTAAAAGTGCTGATAAAAATAAATCTCCCGATATTCCAGAATTCGTCATATCAATATACAATAAATTAATAATATTTACCTCCAAAATCGCAATTTTTTCATTTTCATATGGTTTAATTATGAATTATGAGTTCTTTTTAATATAAAATATCAGAATATTCATATTAATGATATCTAAGGTTTAAATCTCTCATTATTCAGAACTTTTTCGATGGCTTTTAGACATTCATTATCCCAATCATCATAGGGATCAATATCTTTTCCGCAGTATTGGCAATATGTGTCTGAATTCATATCATCATAGTCCTCGTCTGCCATATCTTTGTTTAAAGTTCCACCACAATATAAACATGATATTTCTTCCCATCTTTCTAAAATATTATCAATTAATTCAATCTTTTTTTTAGCGTTCATATCCTTTCTTTCTTTATTTCGTATTATTCTTTCTTATTTAATAAATATAAATTTATATACAAAAATAATTAAATTGATATTATTATAATTATAATAATAAGAATTATAAGATCATTTTAAAATTTTTAATAATTTGGTTTGAATTTCAATGAGTGAACTTAAAACTTTAAAAGGATATCTATCACAAGTACCAGCAACTCTTCTAGAGTTATTTGGAATTAGTTATCCTACGGATATAATCCCAAGACCTGTTGAATCTATAGTTAATATGTATAAGGGAATTGAGAGAATTAGCAT
>CAZBEU010000147.1:0-2771 GCA_964491005.1 uncultured archaeon
TTCTAAAGGATGAGAATCAAATCAAATATACAAAAGAATTTGATTTTTTTTTTAATGAACCAATTAAAATAATAAAAGATGAATAAGTTGATAAAATGAGTTTTGATGAAGAAGATTCTGAATATGAAAAAAAAGAAACAAATAAGGAATCAGGAGATTTTGATAAAAATATAGACAATATTATAAAAAAAAAAATAGATAACAATAGAATTAAAAATTTTGATAAGAAAAAAAAAAGAGCAGTAGTTGAAGCAGTCTTTGATGAAAGAACAATCTGGGAATTAGGAAAGCTAATACAGAAAAATATTATTCATCATATTGAAGGAATCATATCCGCTGGAAAAGAAGCTAATGTTTATCTTGGATATGATTGTGATAAGAAAGAAATAGCACTTAAAATTTACAAAATTGATAGTAACATTTCTAAATGGATGAGAAATTATATTATTGGGGACCCCAGATTTAAAAATATTCCTAATAATACGTCAAAAATTATCTATCTATGGGCAACTAAAGAGTATAAAAATCTTAAAAGAGCATATAAGGTAGATCTTAAAGTTCCTAAACCAATATACGTTAAGAAAAACATACTTATAACACAATTTATTGGTTCTGGACCTAACCCTGCTCCAAAATTAAAAGATATTAAAAATCCATCTAATATTGTAAACATTATGGAAAATATTCTTATATTCATAAAAAATCTTTATCAAAAAGCAAAACTAGTTCATGGAGACCTATCTGAATTCAACATTCTTTTTCATAACTTGACTCCTATTATAATTGATATATCTCAAGGGGTATCTATATATCATCCAAAAGCAGAAGTTTTTTTAGTAAGAGATATTAAAAACATTTTTAATTTTTTTGAGAAATATAATATTAATCTTCCTGATCCAGAAGCATTTTACTATGAGATAATTAATGCAAAAAAATAATATATTTTTGTTATAAATTCTTCTACTAAAACGTCTAAAATTATCTAATCCATAAAATTAAAATTTGATTTAACTTTATAAAAATTGATACTTATTTATAATCTTTATTTGTATTTTTAAAAATGCCAAGGTCGCTTAGCCCGGTTGAATAATAAACGTAGTATTATGCCGAAAGCGTCAGCCTGCAGAGTTGATTTGCGGGGGTTCAAATCCCTCCCTTGGCTTTTAATTTTTTATAGAGAATTTTTAAAATAACTCCGATTTTTCCTACTTTTGCTTTTCCCATTTTTTTAAGTATGTTACTTCTGAAAGGGTTGATCCTCTTTTTATTTCTTCTCGAAATCGATTTTCCTTCTCATATACATCAATTGCACGATTAGCAATCTCCTGTGCTTTCTTTTTTGGGATTACTACAACACCTGAAGCATCTCCAATAATCCAATCCCCCGGATCTACTTTTTGACCTGCACAAATAATACTTGTGTTTATCTCTCCGAATCCTCTAGGTTCTCCTGCTGTTGGTGTAAAATATTTAGCATAAATTGGTAATTTAATTTTTCTTATATCGTCTATATCTCTAACTGCTCCATCAATTACCACACCAGCTATTTCTTTAATTTTACAACTCCAAGAAGCAAGCTCTCCCCATACAGCATCTTTTCCTTCACAAGCATCAATAACTATTACATCTCCCTTTTTTGCTATCTCTATAGCCTCAACAGGTTTACACCAATCTCCATTATATGTTCTAACAGTAATAGCAGGGCCAACAAATTTGAAAGGATAATCTTCTGTTCCAATCCATACAGGGTTTAAACCCTTCATTTCTCCTGAACGATGCATAGCATCCGAAATATTAGGTGTAGATACAAGCATTAATGCTTCTCTTATTTCATTTTCATTATATTTTTTAAAAAGTTCTGATTCGATTGGTTTTGCAGTTTCTATTGCTTTTTTTATTTTTGCTGCAGTAATTTCTGGATTTTCTGATTTATAAAATGCTCCTCCTACAACTACAATATCTACACCTATTTCTTTTGCTTTTGCAGCAGTTTCACTATTTATTCCTCCTGCTACTGCAATCCAAGTCGAAGGATTCAACCTCTCTTTTAGTTTTTTAGCAATTTCAAGTGTTTTTTCACCACCATATATCGTCTGTTGATCTATACCGACATGAGAACAAATCATACTGACACCCAAATTTTCAAGTTCTAATGCTCTTTCTATTAATTTATCCTTAGGGATATCTATCGTATCACAGCCTAATAGTACTCCATATTTACTCGCTGCTTCCACAGCTTCCTTAATTGATGCATCATCACTTCCTCCTAGCATTAATACTATATTTGCCCCAGATTTTGCTGCCATCTCGATCTCAATAGAACCTCCATCTACAGTTTTCATATCAGCAATTATTACTTTATCTGGAAAATTCTTTCTTAATTCTCTTATAGCATTCATTCCCTCAGATTTAATTAATGGTGTTCCTGCTTCTATCCATTCAACACCACCTCTAATAGATTCCTCTGCAATCTCTAAAGCTCTCTTTAAATTAATTACATCTAGTGCAATTTGGAGAAATGGTTTATTTTCTCTTTTTCTTATCAAGATTATTTACCTAAATGGTTCTTATTAATAAAATCTTATAGCTCTTTTATTATTAATCTTCAAAAAGAAAAAAATTTTACTACTATCACTAAAAAAAATCAAAGTTACTTACAAACAGTAGTTCATTTTTCTCTTTCAATAATTTTTAATACTTAGATTTGTATATTTTAATTAAAAGAATATTGATTTTATAAGAATGATATACTCAACTAAATCGTATTTATC
>CAZBEU010000148.1:0-4310 GCA_964491005.1 uncultured archaeon
AGTTTCTCAAGGGTAGTTTGCAGGACTTTCGAATAGACCCATTTATATTCTGGGTATTGTTTTTTCAATATTGGTAAGGTTTTTGATTGATCATTATATGTAATATAGGTACGCTGTTCTTTTGGTTTCGTTTTATTATCCTTCCAATTTTGAATACGCTGCGCTAACGCAAAATTAAAGATAAGGCGGCATTTTTCAGAAAAAACCCACAGAAGGCGTTCTTGTTCCTCTGAGGGAGATATTCGTAATTTTTGCGTAAGCTTCATTACTTATAAAAGAAGAGTATATCCTTAAAAAAGAATCATACATTGATGAATTATTGATTTATAGATATCCTCACTCAATTCATCCCCTCCCTAAACAGCATCGAGTATTTTTTTTTTGTTACATTTTTCATCACTTCCTTTGAATCGGAAATATAGCTAAATTATAGCGGTTCTTCCATGTAAAGCATGATCCAATTGAGTGTACATTGAATTAAAAAATCTCGTGGAAGTGCTCCTGAATAAGACTTAAGACACTTAATCCACACTAAAAAATATTGCCAGCAATTCCATAATTGAACGGATACAAGCATTATCAAGAGTCGAGTAGTAAGAGATTTCGTACAAGTGAATAATTGGATTTTATGTTTATCTCGATACCCTGTTTCAATACTAAACCGTTTTTTGTACAATTTATCCGCCTGAGAAGGAGAAATATCCCATCCTGGAGATTTTACCAAACCTTTCATTACACCATGAACATCCTGCGGACAAATATCGACTATTACTACTTTTTTACGTTTCTTATTGGAGAGCATCTCGATTTGATGCCATTGACGAGATTCTTTCCAATTCTCTCGCTGTTTATATGCTTGTAAATGCATTTTTACTCGAGGAGTCCTACTTTTTCTTCCAAGATAGTTCAGACCTTCCTGTTCGAATAATTTTAACACGCGAACTGAATCAAATTCACCATCAAATAGAACAGTCTTCAGAGAAATTACATCTCTTACAAGATCAAACAATTGAGAAACAAGTGAATCTATTGAGGATCCTAAAGGACGATGTACAATGGCAATGGTAAAATTTCCATGTTTACTATAGAGATCTGCGGTTAAATATTCATAAAATTGGTTAGTGCTTTTCTTGGTCTTACTTTTTCTGATATGGGGATTATCATTATTACCATAATAACAATCTTGATGGAAATCTATAATAAGCATCCCTGACTTCTTAAACTGTTGTTGAATAGATTTCGAAAGTGCATTAAATTGTGATTTTAATGCAAGATTGACAAATTCTGTCATTCTTTCTGGAGTAGTTGCTCGACAACATTTCATGACTTGTTCAGGGGAGGGGCACCACCCGCCCTTGAACCTTTCCATCAAGGAAGTTTGCTTTATACTCATTTTCTTAATTGAGGCATGTTCAAGTAATGTGTGATATTCTCTTGGCGTATATTTTCGCGTATTAAATGCAGGAAGGTCTCCTAAAATATTAAGAGATAATAATGATTGACGTATTTCTTGATATTTTGAATGTTTTCTTGTCATTAGTTCTGAGACACATCTAATTTTAGACCATTTCTTATTTGAAGCCATGAATTAACGAATGAAGTAGAAGATTTAAAGATTTCATAAATTTGAATTTAAAAAAAATACTCGGTACTGTAAAGGAAGGGGTCTTCTTGAGTGATAAAAGATAAACTATAAATATATTACTAACCTAATGATCAAATTAGAATAAATTTGGAATTGATCAAAATTAAAATATGAATTACTTAATTATTAAAATATGTCAAATACCTTTTCTTTCTTACATTAATGTGAAATGAAAAAAAAAGGATATGTATATCAAAAAATTTCATAATTATTCCATATTGATTTTTAAAACATTAATCAATATTATCTATTAAGCTCAATTCAAGGATGTTATTACTACTAATGAAGAAAAAACAACAAATTTTATCTTTATTTTTATTATTACTAATAATTATTCAAATATTTTATTCAAATTTACAATTCAATGATTTTTTTTATCCAAAAAAGAATAATGATGAAGGATCGCTCAATTATCAAGATATTCAAGATATAAAAAAGAACTGGACTATTTTAATCTATTTAGATGGAGATAATAATTTAGAATATGATGCTATTAAAGACTTTTTAGAAATGTCTTCTATTGGATCAGATGAAAATATTAATATAGTTATACAATTTGATAGAATTTCAGATTATAATAATTATTATGATGATTGGACTACAACAAAAAGATTTTTTATTACAAAAGGAATGATCCCAAATTCAAATAATGCAATTATGGATTTAGGAGAACTCAACATGGGTGATCCAAAAACATTAACAGATTTTATTTTATGGGGCGTAAATCTCTATTCTTCAGAATATTATGCTTTAATAATATGGGATCATGGTGATGGATGGGAATCGCTTTCTAACGATTTCACTAATGATAATGATTTTTTGACAATATCAGAATTAGGATCTGCGTTATCAAATGCAGGGCATATTTTTGATTTAGTTGGATTCGATGCATGTAAAATGAGTATGGCTGAAGTACATACTCAAATAAAAGATTGGGCAAAATTATGTGTAAGTTCTCAAAATTTAGAATCTATATCTGGTTGGCCTTATAATACTATTTTAACAGATCTCGCAGAAAATCCAAATATGTTTCCCTCTGATTTTGGAAAAATTATAGTTAACAGATATTATGAATATTATTTTTATTATCAATATTATTATGATGATTATTCTACACTTTCATTGGTGAATTTATCTCAATATAACTTATTTATACAATCAATAAATGATTTTTCCAATATTTTAATTGAAGAATATGATAATATATTTCAAGAAATTCATTTTTCTCGATTAAAATGTGTAGATCAATATATGTCAGCGGAATATGTCGATTTATATCATTTTGTCGAGGAAATATATAAAATTGTTCAAAATCCTACAGTTAGAAGTTCAGCTAATAATCTCATGGCATTAATTGAAGTAATGATTCTAGAAAATTGTGTTATTAATCCTAATTTTAACTTAAATGGAATAGGTGTATATTTTCCGATAAATAATTTTGATTATAATTATAAAAATACTTCTTTTTCTGATTTAACAATTTGGAATGAATTTTTAGAGTGTTATTATGGTTATAGGATAATAGATGATAATTATGAAGATAATGATAATCGACATTCTGCATATAATCTAATATCAAATAAACAAAAATGGTTGAGTTCATTACAGGGAATTGGGTATCAGAGAGATGAGGATTGGTATCGCGTTCAAGTAAACCCAGAAGAAAACACACTTATTTTAAAACTAAATTTTACTCATTCGATTGATTATATAGGAATCACTTTATATAATCAAAATGGCGGGATAGTAAAAAATAGAGTAACCTCTTCAAATAATATTTATGTTACAATTATACTTATGTATGGAATATATCTTATCAAAATTGATGGTAATAATAGAGGAAATCCATATGATTTATTTTGGAATAGTTCCATGCTCATAGGTGATGATAATTATGAAGACAATGATAATTATATTGATAGTTATGATTTAGTTCCATTTAAAAATAAAGATTTAAACATGATTAATGGTTCTGCAATTCAAGCAGATGAGGATTGGTATAGAATAAATATTAATGTATGGTCTCAAAAAAGAGTCGTAATTAATCTTTATTATAACAATGATTTTGGTAATATTGATATTGATCTTTATAACTCATCCCTATTTTTAATCGATCAAGCAATTTCATATTCAAATGATGAAAAATTAGAACTTACAGTACCAACCACAGGAATATATTATATTAAAATCTATGGAGAGAATCAAACAAATGTATATAATCTAAAATGGAATTCTGTAGAAGATGATTTTTTTGAAAGTAATAATGAGTATAATTCTTCATTTAACCTTTCTTCATACAAAGACCAGTGGACTACAAATTGGGCTATACAAAATGATGTATTAGGAGATGCTACTTATGGTTATCAATGGGATAATGATTGGTATTGTGTTCAAATTGATTCAAATTATTCTCGTCTCAGTATTGATGTTAAAAATCTATATGGAGACATCAAACGTATGCGTGGTTGGTATTTACGTATTGAAATCTATAATATAACAGATAATTCTTTAAAATATCTAACTGGAACATCCTCCTCTTATTATACTTTAAATATTGATTATATAATTAAGGCACCAGGTATATATTACTTTTTAATTATGGGAGAGAATAAAGGAGCCAAATATGATCTACGATGGGGCATTTACTCTCCTAATGATGATAAAT
>CAZBEU010000149.1:0-3438 GCA_964491005.1 uncultured archaeon
AATGCCTAGAGCAAAATATTATGGAAATAATTTAATAAAAAAGGTTAAAAAAGGACATGTAGCCCTTGATTTAATAAACGATTCTGTAAGAAGAATTATCTATACAGTATTAAAATTTATAAATATGAAAGATCCCCAAAATTATGATAAGAGAATTATTGGAAATCGTAAACACATAGAATTATCGAGAATGGTTGCAGAAAAAAGTATAGTTTTACTTAAAAATGATAGAAAAATTCTACCATTAGATTTACTAAAGATAAAAAAAATAGCTGTTTTAGGAAAATTGTCTAATATCAAAAATACAGGAGATCATGGTAGTAGTAATGTAAAACAGAAAAAAATTATTACTCCACTTCAAGGGATTAAAAAATATGTAGGGGATTCTGTTGAAATTATTTATAGAAAAAAAATAAAAACAGCAATTAAAATCGCTAAGGAAGTTGATGTGAATATTATCGTTGTAGGATATACATATAAAGATGAAGGTGAATATATTAAGCAGAAACTAAGAAAGGTTGGAGATCGATTAGATCTCGGACTTAAACCAAAAGATGTTCGATTAATAAAAACTATTTCGAAGATAAATCCAAATTGCATTGTTATTCTTGTAGGTGGTAGTGCTATTTTAATGGAAGAATGGAAACACACGGTTCCAGCTATTTTAATGGCGTTGTATTCTGGGATGGAAGGGGGAAATGCTTTAGCTAACATTATTTTTGGATCCGTAAATCCAAGTGGAAAATTACCGTTTACAATTCCAAAAAGGAGCAGTGATTTACCCTTTTTTGATCCTAACGCAGATGAAATTGAATATGGATATTATCATGGATATTGCAAATTTGATAAGGAAAGATTAGATCCTGCTTTTTACTTTGGTTTTGGACTAAGTTATTCAGAATATGAATATAAAAATTTAAATGTGGAACTAAATAAAGACAAAATTATCATCAGTGCTGATGTCAAAAATATAGGAAAAAGAAGTGGAGAAGAAATAGTTCAAATGTATGTAGGATTTGAAAATTCAGAAGTGGATCGCCCACTTAAATTGTTAAAGGGCTTTAAAAAGATTAGATTAGGACCATATGAAGTTAAGAAAGTACATATAGAGATAAATATAAAAGACTTAGCATGGTATAATCCAAAATCTGAATCTTGGGAAATTGAAAAGATGGAATATACAATTTATGTAGGATCATCCTCTAGATTTGAAGATCTTTTGAAGGAAAACATTATTATTAACTAAGAAAGAAAATATTAAGATATTTCTATGCAGATATATAAGTTTGAAAATATTCATTATATAATTTTAGAAAAGCAGAATATTTTAAATATAAAATCAAATAATATCTTAGAGATTGGAATGCTTGAACAAACAACAAACTTTTTAATAGAAAATTAAATATTAATAGCCTTGAAACGGAACTTATAGAGATATTACTTTCCGCAATTGAATTATTATCTTTACCTGATAATCAATTTTGTTGGTCATACTGGAAAGATAAAGATAAAGCTTTTGAGGATATAAAAAAAATAATTAATTCTATTAAAAATGGAGATATTCCTATGAGACTTGAAGTGGCCATATTATTTGCTCCAACAGGCCCCATCCAAGAAGTAAGTATAAGTAATGGTTGGGGGGAATTTTTTATTAAACTTGCTGATAAATTTGATGAAATAGAGAGAATATTGTGGTAGGTTATTAAATTTAGATATGTGATATCTTTGTTTCAAGATTCTAATCTTAAAAACATATTAGAATTAAAAAATAAAGTGATTATATCATTGTTCGTGACTATATAGTCCCATTTAAGTTTCTAGTATTTTTTATAAGGAACTCTAAAACTTGTTGAGTGTCTGCTTGAGGCATAGCAAATGAAACAAGGATCCCTCCATCAAAGGTAGCAATTATTATATGCCCCATTCCATTGTTATTAGTACTAATGACTCCTTTAGAATCTGTTTTAATAACCAAAAACTCAAGATTATTAAAAGTAAATTTATTTGTACCTTTTAAAACATTTAAGAGAATATCAGTACAAGATGAAAGATCCCAATTTTCTGTTTGATATATAATCTCACCCAAGTTTGATATTACAGCTAAACTAGCGATCTTAATATTCGACTCAAATGCTAAAATTCCTAAATCATCAATAATCTTTTTTATTTCATTCATAATACTCTCTTTTCAAAAACGTGAATATTCCTTTATTGTATTAGTATATAATATAAGATTTTCTATTTATGTATTATATATAATTTTCATAAGGTTTTTGCTAATAACTCTTATTCGTTCATAGGATCGTATTTTTGCCAATAAATTTTTAGTAAAGATAAATATGAGGAAATATATATATATTTTGGGGACTATTCTTATTTTTTTTCCATCCTTTTTGAACAAAACTTTTTGGAATAAGACAAGATTTTTCAAAATTATTATTTTTAAAGATTATATCTTTCTCTATTTCATTTTCATAATATAAAATTTTAATATAAGTTCCTTTTGCCAAATCATATGATACTCGAACAATTTCATTCTTATTATCTCTCTTATCCATTTTAAATGACCTTTAGTGATTTTTATGTGAATCTTCAATACTTTATTCTATTTTGATATTATAATTAAAAGATTTTTCTTCTATCTTGTTTGGCTAGGTTTAATATTTATAATTATACAAACTATAGTTTATTAATTAGAACTTATATATCTTCTTTTTAAAATATATAAATAATTATTTCAAATTAGGATTAATTAGATATCATTATCTAAAATTGGGTTTATAAGAATATGGTTATAGTTAAATAATAAAATCAAGATTGAATTTATTAAATATTCCTTCCCCATAATTCTGATAATTTATCTCCAAGAATATCTTTAGCAAAAATCAACTTTACTTTAAAATAGTTTTCAATAATATTGATAAGAAAATTAAAATAATGTTTTGAAATCCTGATAAACTGTGTATTTTCAATATAATTAATTATGACACTCCCTCTTATTCCTTCTCCTTCTTGTTGATATATTTTAAGAATCTTATGACATAATATACTTATTTCTCTTATTCTATTTCTTAAATTTGTAATACTTCTTTTATCATCTAATTCATTATAGAATTCTTTTATAAATGATTCTTCGAATGATAAATCTCTTGATGGTATTTTATAATTCTTGACTTTTTTCCCTTCTAATATGAGAAAGTCTTTATAAAAATCCCTTTTATTCTTATAATTACTTTTTAATTCTATGTTTATGTTGGTTTCAAAAAGATTATCAAAAATATAGCTCAAAAATGAATTTAGATCTTGTTTCTTATGATATAATTTATCATCGATAATAATTAAAATAGGAAATCTATGAAATACTCCAGATAAGAGATTTACAAATAACAGATAATCAATATTTATTTTGAGAGTGAATAAATTGATATTCTCTATATT
>CAZBEU010000150.1:0-2315 GCA_964491005.1 uncultured archaeon
TTTTTTTCTTTTTTAAGGGATTTAAATAAAAATATAACCTTCTTATTAATAAAGTTTTTTCTTTTATATCTTTATTTTAGAATTGTCTTTTGGTTGTTCCATTTCATGAAGATATCATAGATAAAGATCGTGAAATAACTCAATATCTTATACATTAAAGATTTAAAAAAAGATCTCAATTTTTTATATTCATGATTTAAGGTAAGTAAGGTTAGATATTCATGGTCTTATTGGAGTATAGCCTTGGTATGATTAAGTGTAAATATTCTTATTGAAGAATTGACCTGATCGAGCTTATATATGCTCAGAAATAAAGAGTATAAAACAATAAAAGAAGAACAAAAATAATAGTGATTATTTAGGATCTAAGCATTTTAAACCATTATCCAAGATGAATAGGAATTATTGGTTTCTGAGATTTCATCTACTTTATTCTTTGAATCAATATACCATATGAGACTATATAAACCCTCGGGAATATTTGATGCAATATATCCTGTCCATTTAACCTCTTCATCACAAAATGGCCAAATGATATTCATATCAACACTTCCAAGTAAATAATCGCTAGTTGAAATATCTATATCCGTTGAAAGATAAAAATCTACTTTAAACCAACTTGAATCCTTAGTTCCCCTATTTTTTACCCGAAAGCTTACTTCAAAAGGATCTCTTGTGCAGACACTCATTTTATAGTCAGAAATAGTGTTAGCTAGTGTATCCATATCTGCTCTATCTATTGGGGGTTTTTTAGCATCGGTTTTCAATGTATCTATTATTATTTCTTGAAGACGAGGATAGATACGAGTTCCAATATTATAATTTATATCTGATAGAACTAATATTGAAACAATATATGGTCCATCATCATAATCTTTCCATATGGGGCTTCCACTTTGTCCTGGAAATGCATCTAAACGGAAGTAATGATGTGTCGGATGAAATAATGTCTCAAATATATTTGGTTTTTTACCTACTCCGAATGTATAATACATCTCTGAACCATCTCCTTTGTCTCCGGGGTATCCTGCTGTGTCTATTGCACCTGTGTAAATAGAGTTAGAATTACTTTTAGCACTAATACATCCAAAAGATCCAGTATACAAACCAACGTTACGATCTAGTTTAATTATCCCCCAATCATGATCAAAACCTTCATTTCTCTTATATTTACTAGAGATTGTAAGTCCTCTGCCTCTTGCATATTCAAAAGGTGCAATATGACCATTTAGTGCAGGGGCAACTACCACTGAGCTTGCTTACCCACCAAAGTCGGAGATATAGAGGCAATGTCCTGCTGTAAGGACGTGAAATCCATCAATCATTGCTCCGGAGCCCTTTACGATCTTTCCATTAGGAAAACGGGCAAATATTTTACATACCGCAGAAAAGGGATACATAGTAGTATCATGGATTAATTCTCTATCATCGGGATAGAAAATAGTTGCTAAAGAAATAATATTTCCAAATTCCTGAAAGTCTTCATCTTCGGGAGAGACTTCTAATTCTTGAGAAACAATATCCATATAAGGATTTATAGAATTGGAAATTTGAAAATATGTAAAAATTCCAAGAATATTGATTACGAATATAATGATATAAATTTTTTTTTTATTGATTTTTCTCATTTATAAACACATTATAATTTTAATTATCTCTATCTCCTTCTTTATATGAAAATAGAGTTATTATATGAAGGTATTTTTTAAGTATAAAGGTTTGAGGTATACTTTTCGAACTATTTTTGGATTAATAATATCAACTAATTATTGGTTTTATTCTAAATAATCTATTTTTTTCACTTTATGAACCTTTCATGAATAAAAAAGAAAAAATATTTTTAATCTCTTACTACCAGATATATTATGCAACCAACACAACCAGTAAGTAATACAATTAATAACCACATGACAGCATTCATATCTCTACGCTTAGCGTCCTTATATACCCATATTGCTATTAATATTGCAATAACATAGAAAATAATAAGTATTATTAATATCATTCCAAATAATGTAGCAAACATGGGTGTTACTGTTTCTTTTATTTTTTATCACCTCTTTTACTTTAATTGATTTTTACTTTTTTTATGTAAATATTGTTCTTTGATAGATTTAAAACTACAAATCATAAAATATAGTCTATATATAAAGGTTTGAGGTGTACTTTTCAAACTATCTTTTTAGACTAAAATCATTTCATTTGATTCATGAAAATGTCATGAAAAAAGATCGTGAAACAACCCTATTACTTAATAATAACCTTATCAATTATTCATCCTAAAATGGGATTTCAGTTTAAAATTCCATTAATAA
>CAZBEU010000151.1:0-3727 GCA_964491005.1 uncultured archaeon
AACTATCAATTCTATAATAAAATTAAATTTAAGGTTGTCAAAAATTAAAACTTATTTTTCAAATATTGATGTATCTGCAATTGTTAGAGAATTAGATCGATCTTTGACAATGGGTAGAATTATAAATGTCTATGAAATTGAAGAATTACTCATATTAAAGATTAATACAATTGAAGGAAATAAAAATTTAATAATTAAAAAAGATGCACGTATCAATTTAACTGAATATGACTATCCCAAACCGAAATACCCGAGTCAATATATAATATCACTACGGAAGTTCCTTAAAAATAAGAAAATCACAAAAATATACCAACATAATTTTGATAGAATTTTCGTGATTGAATATATTGTTGAGGATAAAATCTGGAAATTTATAATTGAACTATTTAATAAAGGAAATTATATAATTATCGATAATGAAAATATAATAAGAGTTGCTAAAAAATATTTAAAATATAGAGATAGATCGATTCTTGCTAAAAAAGAATACTTTTTCCCAAAATCTTTTGGTATTAACTTTATGGAGATTAATAAAGATGAATTTCTGAGGATTTTAAATAAAGAATCTCAAATAGTTAAAATTTTTGCTAAAGAAATTAGTGTATCTGGTATTTATAGTGAAGAAATCTGTTTTAGAGCGAATATTGAAAAAGAAATAATGGGAAATCAATTAAATAATGATCAGATTGATTCTTTATTCAATGCTTTTAAAAATCTAAGAAATGATTTATTATTTAAAGATATTAAAGCACATATTATCTATGATAATAAAAATCTTGAATTATCTGTGCTTCCTTTTGAATTGTTAATATATAAGAATTATAAAAAAAAAGATTTTCCTACGTTTAATGAAGCAGTAGATTCTTATTTTTCTAAAATTGATTCAAAAACTATTATTAAAGGATCAGATTCTCAAATTAATAATAAAATAAAATCTCAAACAAAAATCCTTAATAATCAAACCGAATATGTAGAGCAACTTGGGTTAAAAATTAAGAAATATTATGATCAAGGAGACTTCATCTATGCTAATATGGATTCATTAGAGAAATTATTAGATGTAATAAAAATCGCACGAAATAAGAAATATGCATGGGAAGATATAAATAGTAAATTGATTCAGGCAAAAGAAAAGAGTATGAATGAAGCATTATTTTTCAAAACAATTATTCCATCTACACAAGAAATTGTATTAGAATATCATAATGGAGAAATCTATATAGATCCCAAAAAAACTATTGGAGAAAACGCAAATCTACTCTATCAGAAAGGAAAAAAATTAAAAAAGAAAAAAAAAGGCACTGAAGAAGCAATCGAAAAAACTAACAATACGTTAAAAAAACTAGAAAGAGAAAAAGAACACTATGAAGAAGAAATAGATTTTCTTGTAAAAAAACCAGAAAAAAAATGGTTTGAAAAATATCACTGGTTTAAATCATCAACAAATTTTCTTATAATCGGTGGGAGAGATGCATCATCTAATGAATTAATATTTAGAAAGCATATTGATCCAAATGATCTAGTATTTCATACAATTTTTCCGGGATCACCATTAGTAATTATAAAAAATCCTGATAAAAAAAAAATTTCTGAAGAAACAATTAAAGAGACATCTATTTTTGTAGTAAGTTATTCTCAAGCATGGAAAGAGAATTGGGGTTATGCAGATATCTTCTATGTAAATCCAGAACAAATATCAAAAACACCTCCTTCAGGTGAATTTCTACCAAAGGGTTCTTTTATGATTGAAGGGAAAAAAAATATTATAAAAAGTGTGAAAACAGAATTAGCCATAGGCCTTCTTTTAGACGAAATGGATGGAGATGATTATGAAAAAATTTATTATCCAAAAATTATATCTGGACCCATAAATGCAATTAAAAATCAAACTGATAACTATTTAATTATTTCCCCCTCAAAATCAGGAGAAACCAAAGGAAAGATTGCTAAAAAAATTAGAAACTTTTTTATTGATAAAGGTAAAGAAAAAAGAAAATGGATTAAATTTCTTTCATTAGATGATATAATTCTAGTACTTCCGAATGGTTCTTCAAAGATCAATTATTCTAATTAGACTAAAAATTCTTTCCATTCTTTTATCTTAGATATATTTTGATAATCATCAAATAATATTCCATCAATACCCAATTTAACTAATTCTTTAATTTTTTGTAAAGGATCTTCATAGGTCATAAAATCCCATGAGAACGCTAATATATCATTATTATGACATTTCTCTATGAATTCAACAGATACGTGATTTGATCTCAAACTGATCATATCTATAGGAAATTTAATTTTGTTGAATTTTTCATCATTTAAAAAAGATTCTAAAGATAAATCTTTTCCTTTAGTTATATTATAACATACTAAACATGTAGGAATTATTTTCTTTATTTTTATTATCTCAAAAAGACTTCGTCCACTTATTATACAATTTTTTATTATATTTTTTTCAATAATCATCCTTCCTATTTCATCGTGAATTCCTTTCTCTTTTAATTCTATCATAAAATTAATTTTATTATGATAAATTGTTAAAATATCGCTTAATAGCGATATTTTCTGGTTATTTTTTTTTGTCCTATATTTTTTGAGCTCACGATAAGTATAACTATTTATTTTACCAGAACCATTAGTTATGCGTTCTAATGTTTCATCATGAAAAATAATAAGTTGATTATCTTTGGTTTTTCTTACATCAAATTCAATATACATTGCTCCTGAATTTATTGCATAATCAAAAGCTTTTATTGTATTTTCATCAAAATCTTTTCTGGTGCCTCTATGTCCAATAAAAAAAAAAGTCATTTTTTTTAATTATATATTTTATCTATTCTTGAATAAGATAAAGATAAATTATTAAAAAAATTAAACCTAGGAATGTAAATGCAAAAACAGCTCCATTTAAGCATGATTGGATTAATGATAATAAAAATAATCCAAATAATTCTTTCCAATTTAGAGGTTTACCCGTTAAATCTTTATAATTCCCTACACTTATTGTCATGAAAAAGAAAAACAATAGAATAATAACGGTCTTAAAAATAATTCCAATTATATCTAAGAGTAAGACATCTTCAAAAGATATTGAGATAATGTTCCCATTAAATATTAAAGAGAGAATAAATAGAATTACTCCTATGATTGCTGAGAAAATAACTGTTCTATAAGAAAAATCTTTATCTGTGTTTTTTTCCTTTTTTGCGTCTTTTTTAATATTTGGATTTTTAAACTTTGACATAATTATCTTATCCTTTTCATTTTTTTCTTTAACAATACAATTCTATAAAAATAGAATCCAATAAATACACCATTTATGCTAAATATAGTAATACTAAAAGCGATCATCAATACTTCAATGTTAAAAAATGGTGTTTCAGGGGGGTTTTTAATATTAATAGTAATATTACTACTTCTAATAATCCCTTCGGGATATGAAGGATTCTCTCCTTGACTTATATTAAATTTATAAGAGTTTTCATATTCTAAATACGCATCTTCTGATTTAACTATATCAAGAGGAATATGAAATTCATAAGTAAAAATGTTCACACCATATTCTTCTTCTATTTTACCTGCACCATTACCATCAATTGATTGATCTTTTGTAAAAGTATTTGTAGTATAATCTATACTATAGTCTGAATATGTATAATCTATATAAGAGGAGATATTAACTATTTTAGCATCTACAAAATCATATTGGGTATAAGAATTTGTA
>CAZBEU010000152.1:0-2529 GCA_964491005.1 uncultured archaeon
ATAGCGGTTCTTCCATGTAAAGCATGATCCAATTGAGAGTACATTGAATTAGAAAACCTCGTAGAAGGTCTCCTAAAATATTAAAAGATAATAATGATTGACGTATTTCATGATATTTGGAGTTCTTTCTTGTCATTAATTTTGAAACACGTCTAATTTTAGACCATTTCTTATTCGAAGCCATGAATTAACGAATGACGTAGAGGATTTAAAGATTTCATAAATTTGAATTTAAAAAAAAAACTCGGTACTGTTTAGGGGTGAGTAGTTCAAAATGATTGAACCATGATAAAAAGAGATTATTAGAAGTAAGAATCTCTAAATTATATTTTTCTTTCTTAAAGTTGATATTTTTTCGTCTGTATATTTTAATTCATTCAATATTTTTTCAGTATGTTCTCCTAATTTGGGAGCTAAAGATTTTATTTCAATCGATGTACGAGAAAATTTTATTGGAGAGTTAATTATCTTTATTTTTCCAAAATCTCGATAATTCCTCTCAATTATCATATTTCGGGATATAATTTGAGGATCTTCACAAGCTTGATCAAAATTTTTAATCGGAAAAACGCATGTATCCTTATATGTAAGTATTTTTTCCCATTCTTTTTGAGTTTTTTTCAATATTTCCTTTTGAAGTTCATTATAGAGATATTCTTTTTCTTCATTTTGGGCAAATTGTTTATTCGATAGATCTGAGCGTCCTAATATTTCACATAATCTTTTCCAATATTTTTGTTCAAAAGATGCAATTGTTAGAAATTTATTATCTTTAGTTTTGTATATTTCATAATAAGGAGATGAACCATGCAAAGGATTTGGAATTTTGGAAAAATTAAAAGCTGCTATTATTGGCATTATTGAAAATGCACTATCTAACATTGCTATATCAATATATTGTCCTTCTTTTTTTGGATTTCTCTCTCGTTCAATAATAGCACCTAAAATTCCTATTGCTGCTGAATAAGCACCACTTATAGCTGCTGAATGAGATCCTGGAGGAATTGGATAATTTTCTTGTTCTTCATTTTTATAGCGTGCTTTTTTTCTATTTAAATCTAAGATTCCCGACAATCCGACATAATTAAGATTATGTCCTGCCAGATTTCTATAAGGACCTTTTTGTCCAAATCCTGTTAAAGAACAATATATAAGTCCTCTATTTATTTTTGAAAGGTTTTCATAATCTATACATAAAATTTTAGTTATATCTGGTTTAAAAGATTCTAAAATTACATCAGATCTTTCAATTAATTTATAGAATATTTCTTTCCCTTCCTCACTTTTTAAATCGAGGGTTATTGATTTTTTATTTCTCATTATGATAGATTCAAAAGCATTAATTTTTTTCCCATTTTTTTCATAGAAAACAGGAATATCTGGGTTAGGATGATTAGGATTTCTAATATGTATTATTTCAGCTCCTAAATCTCCTAAAATCATACTACAATAAGGTCCTGGAAGCATCCTACTAAGATCTATTATACGAATATTCTCTAATGGTAAGGTCATAAGATTAATTATAAAAGAAACTCTATATTTTTAACGAAAAAAAAATTAAAGTTCAATAATTTCAGCATTAACTATATGAGTATCAACAATAGCTATAGTTGCCTTTCCACTTAAATAACCACAGCATTCTCCAGGATTAACAACTAAAACACCATTATCATACTTCTTTATAAGTGCTGAATGAGTATGTCCATATAATACTATTTCAAAGTTTCCTGATTTTGCAATTGAATCCACAGTCTCTTTATTAGGCATATGAGTTGCATAAACTCTGATTCCATTAAATTCTGAAATTAACTCAATTCCCACAAGATGGCAAATTTGCCCAAGAATTTCTTTTAATACTACTCTATCTCCATCATTATTTCCAAAGACTCCATAAAAATTATTTTTTATTGAAGGAATCAAATCATCAAATACTCTAAAAGTAAAAGGAGAAACAAAATCCCCACAATGAATAAGTACATCAATATTTTTTTCGTTAAAGATATCTACTGCTTTTTTAATATTGGGTAAATGATCATGAGTATCTGATATAACACCTATCTTCAAAATAAAAACCTTTAATTTTTTAACAGAAGTACATTTAAGAAAAAAATTATTGTAAATAAATTTATGGTCTTTTTTTTAAGTTGAATTTCTCTTTTTTTGAAGCTTTTCTTTATAGCTTCTTCCAATTACTAAAATTGAAATAATATGTATGATTTATAATGATATAATTCAATTGTTGTTGGAATTATAAAAAAAAAAAAGAAATCATAAAAAAGATATTTAAGTTATTTATATCATATTGATAGATAAGAATCTTTATTAATATCGTGATAATTTGATTAGAAAATTATTAGATTCAAAAAAAAAAGTAATAGATAGAGAATTAACTAAATATTTTAAAATTCTCAATAAAAGAAAAGATGATATCTTATTTGGTGATTTCTTAACGGAATTTGAGGAATTTGTCCTCAATAAAAACGCAAAACGTCTCCATTCTATTTTATTAATCGAAGCTTTTAATGGAAT
>CAZBEU010000153.1:0-5737 GCA_964491005.1 uncultured archaeon
AAGTAGATATGTGAGAACTATAATAAGAGTCCAATTTAGAGAAATGTAGATTAATTCTATGAAGGTACTTTCATTTATATATAATTCTCCTGATAATACAAATGGAAATAAATAAAATGCCATAATAATATACAAAATTATACTTATTAATACAAATGCTCGCACTTTTAATGTGTCTATAAACTCTCTCTTCATTAATTCATCTAGGAAAGAATTAAACTCAAGATTCTCTGAATCAAGAATATTTGATTTTTCTTCAGGTATTTCTTTTCTCATTTTCTCCATTTACTTATTTTTAATTTATTTTCTTCTGGACTTCTCCAATATTTTTCTACAATTTCTTTAAATAATAATAGATCTGGATTATGATCTGTATTTAATTTTATAATATGAAATTTAGGAGATTTTTCGATGATTTCAATATAATTTTGTTCTTTTAAATAATCAAAAGCATGATAAAGTTTTTCTCTTCTATCAATATTCAAAGACCTCATTATATCTGCCTTATTTATAACATCTTCTGAATTTTCTAATTTAGCCAATGCCATTAATATTTGTCCTCCTCTTAATGAAGATATATTTGTAAGTTTATCAAAAATTCTATTAATTATTTTCATAATTTTATTCAGATCTTTAAGAAATTCTACTTTTAAAGAAGGATCAAGAATTAATGAGTTTTCTAAATCTTCTAACTTGTATTTTTTCAGAAATTCCTTAAAAAGAAATGTCATATTAAAATTATATTTAAATTTATATTTTAAATATTAGGAACAAATATTCTATAAAATAAATAATTTATAAATTTTTTAGACAATATTATTGTCTTTAAACCTATTATTTCTTTCTTTTTATTTAAAGAGAGAACTTTAAAATCGCATAAATCAAAGAGTTTATTCTAATTAATAAATTAATTTATTAGAGAAATATCTTGAAAAAAGAGTGTATAATTTGAATAAGAAAAAAAAATACAGAGATTTAGAAAAATTCAAAGAAACTCATTTAAATGAAATTTATAAAAATTTAATTTTTTCTATAATTCTGATTCAACCCGAGAATTCAGGAAATATTGGTTCAATTTGTAGAATAATGAAGAATTTTAATTTTGATAATTTGATCTTATTCAATCCTAAAGTATCTAATGAAGAAATATATAGTTATGAAACACAGGGATATGCTATGCATGGTAAAGATATTTTATTCAAATCCAATATAATAGAAATTGATGAAAATAGAAATTATATAGAAGTACTTAACCAATATTTAAAAGAATTTGACTTAATTTTAGGGACAACGGCTAAAGGGACTCATTATTCTAATTTAAATCGATTGTCAATATTTCCAGAAGATTTTCAAATACCAATAACAGAAAAATCTCTCAAGATAGCATTACTATTTGGAAAAGAATCTAGGGGCCTTACCAATGAAGAATTGGAACTAACAGATATATCATTAAGAATTCCAACAAGTTCTATATATCCAACATTAAATTTATCTCATGCTTGTGGAATTATCTTATATGAAATCTTTAAGAAAATTAATGTAATTAACATAGGGCGGGGAAAAAGTCCAGTTTTATTAGCTGATAAAGAAGATAGAAAATTAATGTATCAATTTATAGAAAATATAATCGAAATTTTAAAAATTCGAAAACATAAAAAAAATAATGCTTTTATCGCCTTTAAAAATATTTTTGAAAGAAGTTTTATGTCAAAAAAGGAATTGAGTATGATAACCGGCTTTTTTTCTAAGATAAATTTTATCCTAAAAGATCTTAAGTTATATGAATGAAAAATTATATAATGATATAAAAAAAAGAAAATATTTTTATATTCGAAATTTATATTTTTTATAACAAATATGTTTTTTTTTACCAAAAATCTTTTTTAATTTTTGGTAATTTTTTTTTTACCAGGGTAAGGGTTAAAATCATTATATAATAATTGAAAAATTTTTTAATTAATTTTCTTTAAACTCATCCTTATCTTTTAAAATAGAGAAAAAAAAAACTATAATAGATATTTCTGTTGAAGATGAACTATTTTATTATATTCGTTTAATTCTTCGTTAACCAGTTTAAAAATTATATGGTAAAATTGACGAAATAACTCTTCTGGAAATAATTTCATTTCAAATATAATCTTAGATATCAATTCTTCACTTAATATCTGTGTATTGATTAAATAATTATATTGATAAAAGTTCATCATATTTCTATCAACCTCAGCTTTTACTATTGATTTTAATAAATTAAATCCAATGTCTTTTTTAGGGTTTAGAAAATAGGGGTAATTCATATCATCTTGGATTTTTATATATTTTAAAACATTTAAAATTTTATCTATGCTATAATCTAAAGAAGCTTGTTTGATAGAAAATTGTTTGCAAAAGTCTTTTTTTGATTCATGAACAGGAAAAGCCATAGGATGTCTTGAAATAATATAATAAGCTGCAATGAAGAATTTGAATATATTATGGGGGATTTTATCCTTTTTTTTTAAAAAATTATTGATAAGAGACATTGTATCGGATATAAGATTTTTATTTATATTAAATTGATTAAGAAAATCTATTCCTTCTTTCAACAAATCAATAGTAATTTTTGTTCTTGTATTAGGAAATTGATTATTATAAGAAACTAATTCCAACATTTTATACACACACTTTTTTGATTGATTTTTTGATGTAATTCCTAAATATTACATCAATATTATTACTATAACACACATCATATTTAAGTGTGCACTTTTTATGCAATATTTAAATAGGGAGATTCACATTTTATGATCATTAACATAAATATTTATAAACATATTCATAACAATTTATTATAGATAAATGTGAATACAAAAAATGTCTTCAGAAAATTCAGCTACTGACAAATTTAAAAGAGTAACAATTAGCATAGATGTAGTGAATGAACGACTAGTTCAAAGTCTTGAAGGCATAAAAGGCACTTCTAAATCTAAAGTAATAAATAATATCATAGAAGAATGGGTAGAACAAAATGCAGATAAAATTATGAGTATGTGGGAAATTGATCTTATAGGATTACGAAAAATAGCTCAAACTACATATAAGGGAATTAATATAGATAATGATTTACAAATACTTGAAAAAGATTTATTTAATCAAATGGTTGAGATGTTTAAAGGAATTTCAAGCATAGATATTAATGATGCTGCGGAGTTTTTAAAGGTTCATGTAGAATCTATAAAAAAGATAGTATTTTTTCATAATCCTAAGTTAAAAAATGCGGGAGTAGAATTAATATATCAAGATGGTAAACTAATCAATAAAAATTTAATATAAAAAGGTGTATGTATGATAAGCATAAGTTCTAATAAATCTATTAATAAATTTCAACATAAAAAAAATCAAAATGATTCCAATAGTTTTTGTCATTTATCTATTCCATTTCATATATTTAATGAGAAAAGAGTAAAAAAATTAATTTATAATGGAAATGAAAAAATGTATTTTGAGAATAGAAATATTGCGTTTAAGAAAATACTACGAGGAGAATCATTAAAATATATCAATAAATTATAATTTAAATTACTTTTTTTATTATTTCCTTCTTTTAAAATTCACATTTTTTATAAATATCAAATTAAATGCTATAACGCTAATTAATTAACATATTTAAATCTATGAATTTATATAAATCAATACACTCTTTTATTTTTATAATTATATATCTTTTAATAGAATTTATAGTAAAGAAAATCGATTTCTATAACAAAAAACAAAATATAGAGAATATCTTAAAATTAGTTAAAAATTCCAAATATTTTATTAAATAAAAAGGGAAGACCGACAAAATTATGACCATAATGAATGATATAATTGAGAAAAGATTATCCAAATTTAATAAATATTCTAACAATTTTCATCAAATACCACCTATATTGGGTGTTATCATAGCGGATCAATATGGAAATACAATATTATTATATGAATATAATTATGAAGAAACTAATAATTATGGACCAATAAAATCATATTTAACTGAAGATGATGTTAATTTATTTGAAATAGATCTCATTTCTATGTATTTTAGTTCTTTTAAAACATTTGCTGGTCAAACAAATATCAAAAATCTTTCTCATTTAGAAATTCATGGATCTAATATTAAGACTCAAATATACTTCAGATTCAATGATTTTATGATTATTAATTTTTTAAATTCTAATACATATTTTGATTCCCAAGAAGAACAAAATTTGATTAATCATTTTGATGAATTATTTCAAAATTATAAATATGAACTTAAGAATTTTAATCAAGAAAAATCAAGAAAATTATTAAAATTACTAAAATATAATGGAAATTTATGGTTGAAAAAAGCAAACAAAGAATATATTAAGAAACACAGGAAAAATTATTTGAGAAAACACAATATTTTGGATAAACTAATGATAAACATTGAATCTATAATAAAAAATGAAATAAAAGAAAATTTGGAGCAAATTCCCGATGATGTTTCTTTAGATTTAGCAAGAGAGATTAAAAATAAAATTCAAGATAGAATATTTGATCTTATACCGAATATGTGATACAAAATATTTTGTTTTAATGATTATTATTTTGATATTGTAAAAAAAAAAGTACTCCCCTCTCCAATTTTAGATTTTATCCAAATCTTTCCTCCATGGCGTTCTATTATCTTTTTACAAAATGCTAAACCAATACCATTGCCTTTATAATTTTTTTCAGTATTGATTCTTCCAAATATTTTAAAAATTTTTTGAAAATTTATAGAATCAATACCAATTCCATTATCGGAAACTGAAAAAATCCACTTTTTCTTTTTTTCTTGAACACCAATATGTATTATTGGATTAAGATTAGTTTGAAATTTAATAGCATTATCTATTAAATTTTGAAATAACTGAGTTAATTGAGCTTGTTCACCTAATATCATTGGTAATTTATCATAAGTGATTTGTGCTTTGGATATATCAATTTTATTTTTTAAATTAAAAAATACATCTTTAATAATTTGATTTATATCTATTTTTGTAAAAGGTTTGGTCTGAGTTGAGAGCTTTGAATATGCCAAAACACTTTCGATTAATATATTCATTTTATCTGCACTTTTTATACATAAATCTATAACCTCTATTGCTTCTTTTTCTAAATTTTCATTATATTTTTGTTTTAATAACTCTAAATATCCCCCAATTGTATGAAGCGGATTTTTCAAATCATGAGACACAAAATAAGCAAATTCTTCTAATTCTCTATTAGATAGTTCTAATTTATTCAACAATAATTCTCGTTCTTCAAAATATAAAGCTTCTTCTAGCGCTATACTAATATGTAAACTAATTTCACTATAGTTAGTAAAAGTGTTTTGTTTTGGTTCAAAAACAATGAAACCATATTTTTTTCCTTCTCTAGATCTCAAAGCCTCAATAATCCAATCAAATCTTCGATTTTTTGGAATTAAATGTATGGGTATGATATTTTTTGATAAAAATCTATTCTCATCTGATTTTATATTAACTTTACATATTCTATTATCTACAAAATATAAAACCATTTTTGACCAATTTGATAAATTTTTATCAAAATCTTCAAATAAAGAGAGATAAGCACTTTTAATTCCAAATAATGAAATCTTCTGAATAATTGCTTTTAATAACTCTGATATACCATGTGCTATATTAAATGATTCTATTGCATGTATAAATATTCTCGATTTTCTATGTTCTAGGTAATTCATAAATCCATA
>CAZBEU010000154.1:0-1634 GCA_964491005.1 uncultured archaeon
TATAAAGCATATCTAGCTTCTGGAATTGGTGCTTTAACTATTTTGTTTACAGGAATTTTCGGGGGTATGGGATTAATGAGAGATAAAATGTTTGGATTTATGAAAGAATTAATTGTAGCTCCTGTAAGTCGACAAACGTTAATGATTGGGAGAACTTTAGGTATTGCAATACAAACTGTTATTCAAGTATTAATTATTTTAATATTAGGTATTGCTTTTGGATTCTTGGGGTATAATCCAGATTTAATTTTACGCATTTTAATAATAATACCAATAGCATTAGCAGCAAGTATTGGAATTGTGGGTATTGGATTAATTATCGGTACTAGAATTAGAAATTTTCAATCTTTTGGACTAATTCAAACATTTATCGTAATGCCTATGTTTTGGCTTTCTGGAACAATTCTCCCTATTACTAATGATTCGATCTTATATCCTATTTATCAATATAATCCCTTCTCATATTGTGTTGATCTTTTTCGGAGTGTTTTAATTGGTATTAATAATTTCGATATATGGCTTGATATTTTAGTAATGTCTGCTTTTGCGATTGGGTTGATAATTTTAGGTGCAATTTCTTTTAATAAAATGGATGTTTCTTAATTTTTTTTTATTTTCTTAAATGTTTTATTATTTTTTTTACCTTAATTATCGATTATTTTTAATTTTATTTTGATTATATTCTTTATTTCTATCTTATCAAAAGATATCACAAAGAACATAAGCTATGAGAGTTTTATTTGAATCATTGGTTGAAAAAAGTAAAATAATATGCCTAGGAATTATATTTTTGGTCCTGTTAAATCAAGACGTTTAGGTTTGTCTCTAGGTATAGATATTTTACCAAAAAAAAAGACTTGCACTTTTAATTGTGTTTATTGTGAAATAGGTTGTACGAATCCAAATCAATTAGTATCTCCAGAATATAGAATTCATAATCCCCCAACACCTGCTTTTCAAAAAGAATTTAAAGATATGCTAAAATTTACTCCAAATCTGAATAGTATTACCTTTGGTTATAATGGAGAACCAACATTAAATGAAAATATTAAAGATTTTCTTAAAATTGCATATCAAATTAGAGATGAAAAAGAATGGAATAAGAAACCAAAAATGTCATTATTAACTAATTCTAGTACGCTATATAATAAAGAAATAAGAGAAAATGTTACACAATTTGAATATATCATAGCTAAATTAGATGCTGGGACAGAAAAAGATTTTAAAATGACAAATAGACCCCATAAAAATATATCTGATATCAATATTATAGTGGATTCATTGATAAAATTGAAAAGAGAAATGCCCATAAATAATAAGCTGGCAATTCAAATTCTGTTATATAACTCATATATAAGCAAAATATATTCAAATAACAATAAACAAAATATATATCAATTAGGTTATGCTCTAAAAAAAATAAAACCAGATTATATACAATTATATTCGATAGCTAGAATTCCTGCTGAACCAACAATTTACTCTATTGATAACTCAGAATTAGAAAAAATTTCAAATAAATTAAAAAAGTTAATAGATGACAATTCAATAACTATTTATCACTATTAATTTTATTTAAAGTGAACTACTACAACCTGAAGGTTGTAGCTTCCTACGAGTGCACAATCGCTTCT
>CAZBEU010000155.1:0-5666 GCA_964491005.1 uncultured archaeon
AAATATTTTTCAACTAGTGCTAACTGTTATAATAACAAGCATGACAGATCAATTCATATGATTCATGTAATAATTGATTTTTCTCTCTATCAACGATATGAATTAATGCGTTTCTCTTGCATTTAGAACATATATATTTAAAACAGAGATTGCACTGAATAAATGCATGCTTTTTTGGATGATAATAACATTCTTTACTTTCAATTTTTACATCCTTCCTTTTCTTCTTGAGATTCTTACTTTTTGCATTCATTAAATACCACCTCTTTTTTTTTTTGGATCTCTGATCTAGTAAAAAAAGATAGGCAATATAAGGGCACTATATATATTTTCCATAATCCATATAGAGAATAAAACAAACTATAGCTTTTTATATTATTTATAGAAAGAAATCTATGATTTTGAGTAATTAATATTTAAAAAAAATCAGATAATTTCTGTTGTTTAATTTTAGGATTATTTGTAAGACTTGTAACATATTCTTCAATTAGTTCCATTCGTTGATGGGTATAATCATCCAATTTAAATTCTTCACATAATTTAATTGCTCTATCAATATATTTTTCAATACCTCCTCGATTTACGGTTAAAATAATTTTATTTCCACATTTAGGGCATTTTCCTGAATTTGAAATTGGGGGGCGACGATATTTAGTATTACATTTAACACATCTAAATGTTTGAACTGAGAATTTCCTGAGATTTCCTAAAATATCTGGATTAAAGTGTGTTGATAATATTTTACTCGCTACATTTTTTGCATCAACAGCTTTTATAATTTTAGCAAGATGTAATTGTGCTTTTATTTTATCATCCATTGATTCATGCAATTTATAAGCAGTAACTTTAGGGCCTTGGTTGATATCCTCTGTAGGTATATTATATCCAATATTCTCATATTGCTCCTCAGTTCCTAATTTATTTTTGACAAGATTCATTATTTTTTCAATTTCATTAGGAGATGCATAACGTTGAGTTGCCTCATAAAACTCTAAAGGATATTTAAATAAGGTATCAACATTATGAGCCTCACTATCGATTTCATTAGGATCTAATAATGTGCTGATTACCAAAGTAGCATCCATCCTACCCCCAATCTTACTTGGAAGATAATTTCTTGAGAAGTTAAGCAATGGATCTAAGAGGAGCATTACTGCATCTTCATCTCCATCACATTGTGCAGTGATAACTCCATTTAAAAGTGATATATTGTGATATTCACTTATTTGATAATTTTTGTTCACTATTTCTAAACAATATGAGGGATATTTATAAGAATTTGTTTCAATCTTTTTTATTTTATCTCCAAAAAAATCTTCACTTATTTTAGGAAATTCTCTGGGTTCGGGAAAATTATTTTTTAGTATTATATTTAAATTCTTTTTCTTTTTTTTATGTTTCAAATCAAGATGTTGTAATAATAAATCATTTTCTATTCTTGGTAAAGCTACTTGATATAGAGGATTATTTTTTTTTGGTTCTTTTCCTAATTCTTTATATCTTTCTAGAATTTTCTTTCCATATCGTCCTCCTTTTCCAATAATAACTCTAGCTTTTATTTTTAATGTTGAGAATAAAAAACAATAATCTTTTGATAATTTTCTATTCCCTGTATATATTGATGTTCTTGTTGTTCTAGGAATAATCGAACCATCACCATCAATGAGAGCTGATATAAATTGATATTTATATTGTTTAGGTAAACTATAAATAAATGTAGGAATTCGTTTTGAAAGAGCAGTTATTCCCGTTTTCCAAGCATATGCAAAAAGATAAGCATGAATTCTTCCTGAATGAACAAGTTTTTCATTATCTTTTTTATGATAAGGTTCTGACTCAAAGATATTGATAATTAATTGTCTAACATGTTGTCTCAAATCTGGATTTGGAACACTTATATTTATTTGATAAGCACTAGGTTCATCTCGAATATAACCTTCAGAGATATAATATCCTAGATACCTCATTAAATTTGTATCAAATTTTAAATAAGGATTTATTATATAATCATCTCTTGCCATTCCTAAGCGGCATTCCTTTGGAATTTCATTCCATTCAAATATTCTTTTTTTATGTAAACTTTCGAGATGACTTAGTGGAATAGAATTATACCAATCATATTTTAATGGATCTTTATATGGTTTTGATGGTAGAATCTTTTTTATTAATGTTCTTATATCTCCAGGAATTCTTTGATAATCTTTTGAAATATCTAATCTTTTAATTCTTTTTCCATAACGTATAATTATTTGTTGTATCCAATTTGAAGCATTTCTTAATCTTACATTATGTTTAAATTTATTAAACTTAGGATTATTTGGTAAATGAAGAGAAAGTTCTTCTAATATATTTATAAATACAGGTGGTTCTTTGGTTGGTAAATTTGGATTGATAAGGTGAGGTAAAATATCTCCTTCTTTTAGAAATTTTGCCCTTACTTTTTCAATAGAGTTTTTTTCTTCATTCCATATTATCATTTTATGATCTAGGGTTACTTTTATGAATCTTCCCGTTTGGGTTTTAATTTGAATCCATTGATCACTTTGCCCCTTTATCCAATGTTTAATCGGTTGGAAAATTGCTTTTTTTGTAATTGGATCAATACTGATTACTCTCCAATTTTTATTGGGATTTTCAACTTTAATTGTTCCAAAATCATCAATTTCTTTTGTTTTAGCACCTTTGTGAATCAAATCTTCAACAATATCACCAATATTATTTAGTATGATTTGTTCTTTATCACTATCCCAAATAATCATTTCTTCATTTCTTGATAAACAATTTCTTCTCTTTGCTGCATGCCAATATGGATGGGCGTAAATAGATCTTGCTGGTGAAAATCCGATAATTCTCCCAATAATTCCTGCACTTGTGTGAGGAGCAAGTCCAACAGTTAAATGTCCAATAAGGTCATCCCTATTTTCAACATTATAATATCGGTCCATATGATAAAAATGCTCTAATTCATCATCTAAGAATTTAGCCACTTTAAGGAGATATTCAGCACAATCTTCTGAAAGTAAGATATCTTGAACATTTAATTCGATGATTTGATTCTCATTTTCAAGGATATTTCCTTTATAATCATGTTTATAACCCAATTCTCTGATTTTTTCAAGAGAGACGCCTATTTCTTTAGGTTTAAAATGTGTTAATGGAATATCTGTAGCATCATATCTTATTTCAGCTGTTTTATATACTAATACATCATTTCTCGCCCTTAGAATGCCCTTTTCAATAGGTTCTGGTACTTTAAAAGCATTTGTTAATCCAAAAATCCCTTTTAGATTTGATGGAATTTGCATTTTTAATTTTTTGGATATGAAATTCATATATACTCTTATATTAAAATTCTTTTTAAGGGAAGGCTTTATCAATTCATTACATTTAGGACAGTTCGTGGTTTGTTCAGGATCAACTTTTTCATAAGTAGTTTTACATTTTGGACATATTGATCTTAGCTCAGTGTGAGCATTACATTTTGGACATATATTAAACATGGTTATACTATTACAATTAGGACACTTTCTCCTACATACTTCAATAGAAATTTCACCCTTTTTTACATTCTCTTCCTTTTGTATATTATTTTTTTTATTTTTTATACCGAGTTTCATTCCAATATCTCCAAATTTATCAAATCTCTTCGTATTTTCAACTGCATCTCCAACCAATCTTGTATTTCCTACAATCTCACTTAAAGGGAATAATGTATGAATGCCTTTCATGGTTTTTCTTTCAGATTTTTCTGGTCTTCCCATACGAGATCCTACAAAATAAGGTGCTTTATTTTTTATTTTAATTGAAGAAAATTTACTAAAATAGGTAAATATATCTTCTTCTTTCTCAATATCAATATTTTTATATTTAGAAAGACTAAAAATCTCAATATAAATTGTATTCATTTCTGAATCAAAATAAATATGATTATCTTTAATTTTATGAAGAATAAAAGCTTTTTCAAGAATTTTTTTTATTGTTTTTTCATTTGGGATAATAATAGATTTTTCATCTTTGTTATATCCTTTTTTGAACTCTTCTCTAAGAATTTTAAGTTCTTCAACATTTAAATTATACCAATAATCAAGATATTTTGGATGTAATGGAATATTATATTCCAATGATAATTTAATTGCTAATTCTGGTGATGGAATATTCTCAAAGGGCTTATCTATATATTTTTTAAAATCAACGATTTTTTCTTTATTTTCTCTAAGGGTTTTTTCTAATTCTAAGCTCCACCATTCCTCAACATAACCAGAGGGAATTAATTTATGATTATTTTCTGAAAATTCACCATAACCAAATAGTATATCACCAATAAAAAGAATTTTTTTTATATTTGGGAAGATCTTTTGAGCTTTCTTAACAGTATTAACTTGAATGACATCTCCATTTTTTAGTTTTACAATTGGCGGTTCAATTGAGGATACTGGAGACACACTCGTACTTTTCCCAGGTCTTTCAATTCTTAATTGGGTTCCAATAGCAATAAAATTATCTAATAATACCATTGAAGCCGGATGCATTCCTCCAGCAGCTAAACCTGTATTTCTTGAACGACCATATCTTAATCTATGGCCTCCAATACGAGACGGATGACTGAATACAGGCCTTCCAGCAATAATATCTGCAATATATTTTGAATTAGGAACAATTTGTTTTTTTTTTTTTTTCTTTTGTTTTACTTCTTTTTCTGAGTTATCTTTTTGTTTTTCTTTGTCTGCAATGTTTTTTATTTCACCAAGCCAATCCCATCCTTCTAATTTCATTATATTTGCTATTTTAAGAAGTTTTGATGATTTTGATAAGATTCCATCATTTAGGACTAAACACGCACCTCCCCGAATTTTATTTGTTTCTACTCTTGGAAGGTCTCTAAAAGCTGATACTTCGTCTTCTTCCGTAGAATCACCATTTATTTCAACAGGAAGATGTTCAACAGCAAATCGTATTTCATTATTCGTAGATGGATATTGTAAATGTACTCTTCTATCATACATTTTAACTTCCTCAACATATCTGCCAATTTCTCCTTCTGTTGCTTCATATTTTGGAATATTTGATTTATTTCGTACAAAATCCGCAATTAATAAACATAATCCTGCTGTAGTCCCTCCAGCTGCTCTAATCGGACCTGCAAAATATAAAGAAAGATATCTTCTTCCTTGCTGATCCGTTTTTATTAGTATTTTAGATATTCCTTCTAAAGGAGCACTTACAACTCCCATAGTTTTTATAGCTAAGCCTACTCTAATAGCTCTTTCAACCCTATCATCTAAATTTGGAATATTTCCAATTTTTTTTTCTAAAATATCTGAAACAACCTGAAAAACAATGAAATCTTCACTTTTACCCTCTGTTTTTAATTTTCGAATTAAATCAGCAACGCCTTGTGGTCCAACTAATTTTTCTACTCTACCGGCTAAATCTTTTGCTTGAGGAGATTCTACAAAAATTTCTGGATCAAATCCTTTACTTCTAGCTTCTTCTGCAATTTTATAACTTTCTTTTATTTTTTCTTGAAGATTGTTGAAATATTCTTCCATTTCTTTACTCATTACAACCATGATCAAATCTCTTTAAAAATCAGTTGAAATTATTCACTATTACGTTATAATAACTATATAACCTAAATCAAAATTAAATTCAATTATTAATCTATT
>CAZBEU010000156.1:0-2544 GCA_964491005.1 uncultured archaeon
ATTTTATATTAAATTTTTAATTTTTTTCTCTATAAAAAGAGTTGAGGTGTAGTTTTCGAACTATTAAATGAATAAGATAGAATTAATAAAAGTCTAACTTTTATAACTCTATTTAGTTTTTTTTCTCTGAAAAATAATATATACTCCTCCTCCAGCGCCTAAAATACAAAACATTGAGATTGTGAGAAGAGTTAATGGGAAATCTTGATTATTTTCAATATTTATTGTTTTAAAAGACCATATTTGAGATTTTATTTGAAAAAATCCGTCGTCAATAATGACATACCACTCATAAAAGGTATCCTCTAAAAGATTTTTCCAAATCATAGAAATATCTGAATTATTATTTATATTGTATAAAGTACCGATTAAACTATCATCAAATGCATTATAGAAGGAGATATTGAGAAAATCACTATCAGGATCAGAAACAGAAATACATAATTCAGGATTTAATCCAATATCAATAGCTCCAACTGAGGGCGTTGGACTTTTAGGTTGATTTGGTGGTAAACACGTCATAAATAAGAGAAGAGAAGATGAAACTTGAGATAAACCATCATCAACAAGAATAAACCAAGAATATGTCTGTTGAGTTAATAAATCATCCCATAAATATGTATATGACGAATTAGAAGGAATCCCGAATATTGAATACATTTTCTTATGTTCTTTAGCATTATAAATATGAACATTCAAAAAATCTCCATCAGAATCAAAGAGAGTAAAATTTAATAATATCTGATTCCTTATTCCAAAAGATTCATTTTTAGGAGAAATATTTAAGATTATTGGGATATCATTTTTTACATCATCCCACCATAAATCATAATAAAGACCATAAGAACCATTAATTTCTAAATAATAGATCCCTTTTGAACTTAATTTAACTTCATAATAGTTATTATTGTTTTGAGAAATACTAAATTGAATTAAATTATGGGAAGAATTGTATAAAGCGATGTTGAGATTTCCAATTGTAAAAAAATATGTTAACTTTAAAATCAGGAATTTCTCATCTGAAGTAATATTAAATTTAAACCAATCACTATCTAAATATGTCCCTGATCCATTTATAGAACTAAGCCAAGTTCTTCTATATCTTGATAAGTCGAAAGCTGTATCAAAATCATTGTTAATTTCATAGTTATCATTAGGGGGATTTTCCAAATAACTACAACGAAAACGATAATATCCTCCTGTATTTGAACCATTAAATTGTATATAATAAATACCTTCAGAAGGGAGAAATTGATAAAAATATTGAAAATCATAACTATGTATGATTGAATAATTTTTTATTAATGAAAGATTCTCATCAAAAATATTAAAATTTAGATATCCCTCATAGCATTCAAATAACAATCTTATATGAAGATATTGATAACCATGAGTTATGTTTATTTTATACCAATCATCATCATTTTGAAAACAAAACATGTCTTCTGACTCAATGATGTCATGTGCTTGTGTATTATCATTATTTAACTCATTGTAATCCTCACAATGAACAATATCGTATTTAACATTATAAATTACAGATTTATTTTCACCAAATATTTTTAAATAACATTTTTGACCTAAAGCCAGATCATTTAAATAAATATTACCACTTGATGAATAATCAGAAGCAATAAGATAATGTGAGGAATTATATAGTTCAACATAAATATTCCCTATTGAATTATTATAAAGGACTTGAATATTTATTATATAATACCTCCAATCATTTTCATTAATAATATCGATTAAATACCAATCATCATCAGCTTGTATTCCAAAACCATTTAGAGCATAAAGATATGTGTTAAATTCCAAGGGAAAAGCCGTAGTATAATTATTATTATTTTCGTAATTATCATCAATAAAGTTTTGTACATCATCCCAATATAAATTATATTCAATTCCATAATTACTACAAGATACTAATAAATAGTATTTCCCAGATGGAAGGAACAAGCTCATAAATTCATAATCATCATAGATATCCTCTTTTTTTATAAGAGTACCATTAATGTCATACAGGCCTAATTCAAGATCTCCTCCAGTAATCCTGGAGAATGTCAAATTTACATATAAATATTCCTCTTCAGGACTAACATATATTTCATACCAATCATCATCATCTTCCAATATTACTCCTGTACCATTGATATCCTTTAGCCAAATGCCTTCATTTCCAGATATATCATATGCTGTTTCAAAACTATTATTTTCCTCATACTTATCATTTATAACTGGTACATCATTCCACCATAAGTCATATATATCACTATTATTATTTCCATAAATCCTTATTAGATAATACCCCGAGGAATTAAGCTTTTGATCAATTATAAAAGGATAATAATTTTCATATGCCATAACTGTGTATGTTGATTGAGTTTGAACTAATGTTAAATTCTCATAATACAAGTCAATAAAAAATTGGCTATATTGAGTCATCATTGCAAATAATTTTATTCGAACATACTCTTCTCCATCATCAACATATATTTTATACCAATCATCATCAGATTGAATTCCATAATCTTTAATATCACT
>CAZBEU010000157.1:0-6389 GCA_964491005.1 uncultured archaeon
CATCAACAGAATTTAAAGAAACTAAGTCATATACAAAATTACATAATGATTCTAATCTTACTGGTTCATTTAGAGATCTTCCAGCATAATATATTAAATTTAAATCATTTTGTTTACAGTAGTCTGAAATACCACTACATATTATTTTTTGATATTCCTCATCTATTCTATTTAAAAGACAACCAATTGTAATTCTTTTTATTTCAGAATTAGATTCTATTCTCTTTATATTAGACATTTATCTATTTTTATTGATAGTTAAAATATCATTGTTATTTACTTAAAATATAAGAAATTATTAAATAATTAATGATCTTATTTTTGTAGATCTTTAATAAATAAAAAATAAATATTTATCTAATAAAAAAAAAAACCCTATTTTTATTATTTTTTTTGCTTATTTTTACGTATAGATTTTAAATTATCAGACTTATAATTTAATACTCTATTTAATTCAATAATTTTATGTATGTTGAAAAAATAACTCTTGGAGCAGGTTGTTTTTGGGGAGTGGAAGAAAAATTCAGGAAAATAAAGGGTGTATTAAAAACAACAGTAGGTTTTAGTGGAGGTAAATTTAAGAATCCAACATATAAAGATGTATGTTCAGGTAAAACAGGTCATGCTGAAGTAGTTCAATTAGAATATAATCCAGAAGTAATTTCTTTTACTCAATTACTCGATATATTTTGGAAAATACATAATCCTACTACTTTAAATCGACAAGGATATGATATTGGAAATCAATATAGATCTGTTATTTATTATTATAATATTGATCAAAAAAAAGAAGCAATCAAATCAAAAAAAAAATTAGGAGATTTAAATATTTATAATAACCCCATAGTAACTGAAATATCACCTATTTGCTCATTCTATCCTGCCGAGGAATATCATCAAAAATATTTAGAAAAAAGAAATTCTATTTTAGGAATATGCAAGAATCAATGAATTCTAATTAATTTTCCTATATTTCCATCTATTTTTTGAATGGATTTCCCATTTGTAGCATATAAAATATTCATTTCTATTAAATCTTTTATAGCTTTTTTCAGTTGACTTAAAGAAATATCTTGTAATTCTTTAATTTGAATTAAATTATCTATAGTAATTGAGTCTCTTGGTTTGAGAATTTCTAAAATTAAATCTTTAATCTTTTTAATAGATGGGTCAAGATCTTCTGACGTTTTAAAATACTCTTCTTTGAAATTATTATCTAATTGGATTTGATCTTCTGAGGAAATATGATTTTTTTCTTTTATAACTGAATATAAAAAATCAACTTTTTTCTCTAATTGATAGAATTTTTGTTCTAAAACCAAATAATTTTGATCTTTTTTTTTTTTATCTAATCCAGTTGATTGTTTTTCTTTTAAATATTTTTTAACCAAATTATCTATTTTATCTTTAGAAATGTTCGATTTAGAAATAATTCTAATAATATCAGCTTTTTTCCCCTTGTTAAGAACTATATCACATTCATCAGCAATTTTTTTAAGATATGGAATAGTTAAGGAATTTAAATTTGGAATTTTAAACACCAAATTATTGTTATTTAACGTTTTAAAATAATTTAAACTATAAAAAAGTAATATAAAACTAGAATTATTATATAGTTAATTTAGCATAATTAAAAAAATAAAATTAATATTAAGAAAAAAAAAAGAATAAAGAAATAACGATTTCTTCTTTAAAAACTCAGAAACAAACTTATTTAGATTAATTTTATAACTTACCTTTTTTTTATATGAATGTTATGTCTTGATATTCAGATTTGTTGATATTATCTTTTGCGATATCTAGTTCTCGTACTTCCTTATTTAACTTAATTACCGCTTCTCTTACATCAGCTTTATTTTTAGTACCTGTACATACTATTTTTCCTGTAGAAAAAATAAGAAAAACAGTTTTGGGATTTTGCATTCTATAAATTAATCCTGGAAATACTTCAGGTTCATACATTGCATATTCCATAACAATAGCTCCCATATTCAAATCAACATGGGTATGTAGATCACCACTGGCTACGATATTTTGAATTGTTATTTCAGGCTCTCCAACTTCTATCCCGGCTTTCTTTATTTTTTTTATTGCTTTATCAACTACGGCATCTGCCTCAGAAGCTTTTCTCATTCCTGTCACAACCATCTTTCCGGTAGAAAAAATAAGGATAGTTGCTCTTGGTTTCTCAATTCGCATAACTAAACCAGGAAATCTCTCTGGATTATATTCTACATCAACATGTTTCCGTGCAATCTTGGTTAAGTCAATCTTCTCTTGTATTTCAACTATTACTGTCGCTACAACATTCTCAATTTTATAGTCAATCTCATAATCTTGTTCTTCGTCCAAATTTTCATCATCTTCTAAATCTGTCTTTGCCATGTTCTTTCACTATTTAAATATTAATCTTCCTTTATAAAATTCTTTTTTATATAACAAAAAATTATTTAGTAAATTACTTGAATTTTATCATAATGAATTAAAATTATAGACAAATATGTATAATAAAAAAGAAATTATTAACATATATTTGTAAAAGGATAATTAGATGGATTTTCTTCTTTTCTCTCTCATTTTACTTGATACTATATATTTAATATGGTTTCTATATATCTATTTAAAAATAAATAAATACTAAAAATATAATATTTTCTATTCTTCTTTTTATATAAAATTTCATAATTTAAAAGAGAAAGAAATTCAAGTTTATTCTTCATCTTTTCTGTATGAATTTATATCAAAAGGAACTTTCTTCCCACTATCAACAATTCTTCTATGATTTATATTATTATCCTCTTTTTTACCATTTTCAATATGTTTATATTTTTTAGCTGGTCTTCCGATATAAATCCAATTTGATTCTAATTTTTGATTAATATGAGTAACGGCGTGAACACCTACAGTACAATTTTTACCAACTATAGTTCCTGGTGCAATAATGCAATTTCCGCCTAAAACCACATGATCACAAATATGTACTTTTTTAATCAACAAATAATTATCAATGATAATACAAGAAGCTACTACAGCGCCTTGACCAAGCATGATGTTATTACCATAATAAATAAATTCTACATCAGACCATCCATCAAAGAGAGTAGATTTAAAATCTGCTCTAATATCACATATTTTAAATGCAAAATTAGAAACCCAAGGAAAACAAAAATTATTCCAAATCCAAAAAATAAATCTTTTTATTGATATTCTCAGACAATAAAAATAATAATCTCGATTTTTAAAATCGATTTCAAAAAGACCTTCTTTTGGAACATGAATTAAAGATAAAAGAATAAGTAATAGTTTACCAAAAGTTAAACTAAATAAAAGATAAAGACTCCACCATGACAAAACATCGCAAAAAATAATTGATACTCGCCAATGAAATATATCATTTTTTAGAGAAAAATTAAAAAATGTTAAGATCATTGTAAGAGGAATCATTAATGATAATATATGGAGGAGAATTATTATTATATTAGCCAATTTTGGAAAAATTATAGTACCAGTTGTAATAGGTATGCTAGAAATGTCAATGTTCTCTAAGGAATTTTCAATTAATTCTTTTTTCTGATTATTCTCCATTCAAATCAATCCCCAATATTTTTAATATATCTTGTTTATCGATTTTATTTACAGGAAATCCTGTATATATATGATTTCCATTAATTTTATCAAATTTAATAGAACAACAAATTGGAATAAATCCCGTATTATCTCCGATTATTGTACCAGGAAGTGCAGATGTTTGTGCTTCAAATGTTACATTATTTCCCAATGTCACCCCAAAATAAGTTAAATTTTCTTCTCCATATACACCATCAACAACATGGTTTGTTATATGTGAAAAAGTTCCGAGATAACAATTTTCTCCAGTATGTATATTACTATGTAAATAAGTCTCTTCAATTGTAGTTCCTTTCCCTATTTTATTAGATCCGAGAACTCTAAGCACCCAATTAATTAACCAAGGAAAAGGCGAACGTATAAATGCATATATTGGATATTTGAATAAAAAAGATTTAAAATGATAATAAAATAATGCTTTAGCATCTTTATCCAAATTTCTATCAAATATCCCTTGAGAAGGACTTCTTTTTTTTACATATCTATAAATAAACCGTGTGTTAAAAGCTAAAAAAAATAAGTGAATTAGATAAATTCCTATAAACACAAGCGGTAAACTCAAAGTAATGATAATTATTTTTATATCTAAAAAGAAAGTTAATTTAATAGGTGTTAATAATAATTGAGGTTCTATAAAACCATTAAAATATGCGAAAAAAAGGAGACAAGGAATAAAAAAAGAAAATCCAAAAATAAGCCATCCAGCGGAAATATAAATATGAAATGCTATTCCTAATTCTTTATTTTCCCCTAACTCAGTCTTTTCAATCTTTATATCCGGATTATTTTCTTCTTGAAATATTTCATTAAAAAGGATCTTATCTTCCAATAGGTTTAATTTTTTGTTTATTTTTTCACAAGGACTTCCTCGATAAATACTATCTGATTCTAAAATTTGATCTATCTTAGTAGATGAATTCGTATCTATTATTGTATTATTTTTTATTTCTGTTCCTGGTAGTATAACAGAATGTATTCCAATTATTACATTATCATGTATTTTAACACTTTTTAGAATTAATTTATCTCTGATGATCATACTTGATAATATCAAACTTCCTTGTCCCAATTTTACATTATTTCCTATTTCAATAAATTCCGAATCAATCCATCCATCATGAAGAGATACCTTTCCAATAATTTTGAGTCCAAATATCTTTAAAACTAAGATTTCGAAAAAAGGAAGCGAAAGTTGGCGAGCTATCCAAATTGGCCATTTCTTAATAACAGATCTAACACTCCAATAACAATAATCTTTATCCTTTCGAGTTCTATAGAAAATTCCTTCTTTTGGAATATGAATAAAATTGGTAATTAAAAGAAGTACTTTAGAAACTAAAAGAGAGCTTATAAGCAATATTATAATTCCCAAGAGAAATATAAAAGGAAATAAAATATAAAATAATATTGAACTAGTAGTAATGATTTGCCAATATGCCCAAAACAACCAAATAGAAGGTTGAGAACCTATTATCATAACTAGTAAGTATAATCCTAGATAACGTTTTTTTACTAATGTATTTGTTGTCCTAGGGCCTTGCCTTAATGAAGATGGTGTAGAAATATAAATCACGTTTATACTTTAATATTAATTATAATTAAACATATATTTTTTATAAAAGAGTTTAAAATTAAATATTAGTAATTCTAAAAATAAGAAAATCGATCTTATTCTATATCATTTTTAAAATTTTTGATAATTTCAATATTATTTTCGGAATCTAATGTTATAGCCAATATTTTAAGATCTTCTTCCTCTCCTTGTTCTGGATCTTCCATCAGAAAATAGAAAATATTCTTGTTATTATCATAACCTAGTTCCATTTCACCACAATTATCTGGTAAAATTTCTTTTATTTCTTTAGGTGCAGTTTCTTTTAAGATATCAAATATAGAATCTTCTATACTTCGTTGTTTCTCTCGAAATTCTCTTAGTGTTGGAAAATCAAACTCTTGAAAAGAATCCCCTACTTGATTATTAAGCTCATTCCATTGATTAAATAATTCTTTTAATTCTTTTAATTCTTTTATTTTTACCATGAATTAATAATTAGCACTTTAAAATTAAAATTATCTATTTCATTGAAAATAATATTAAAATATTATTAAATAAGTCTTAAATAAGAGTTATACTTAAATGGATTAAACGTATAGATCATATGGAGATTAATTTGGATATTGTATTAAACAAACCAATCTATGAGGGAACCAAAAGTCTTGAAGAATGTATATATAATCGAAAAAGCATCAGATCTTTTAGAGATACTGAAATTAAATTAAGTAAAATATCACAACTATTATGGTCCGCTCAAGGAAAAAATTGTTCAAAAAGAACCGTTCCATCAGCAGGAGCAATATATCCTCTGGAAATTTATATAAATGATAAAAATAAAGGATTTTTTTATTATAACATAAAAAAGAATAATTTAGAACTAAAAACAGATAAAAATTTAGCATATCATATAGTAAAATATGCGTATAATCAACAATATCTTATTGATGCACCAATAAATATAATTTTAGCAGCAGATTATACAAAAACATGTAATATATATGGAGAAAGAGGAATTAGATACGTGCATTTTGAGATAGGACATTGTGCTCAAAATATTCATTTACAAGCAGTAGCTTTAGGATTAGGCTCAGTACCTATAGGTGCATTTAATGATTCAGAAATCAAAAGAATTCTTAATTTACCTAATAAACTTTCAATTTTATATATTATATGTTTAGGATATCCAAAATAATCAAAAAGAAAAATA
>CAZBEU010000158.1:0-4860 GCA_964491005.1 uncultured archaeon
AACTTATGAATTTTATCCACACAAAGGAGGGATTTCTCATACATATAATTCAATGTGTAAATCATTAAAAAATACAGAGCATAAATTATATGTTTTTAATCAACATTATAAAAATAAAAGAATTTACAATGTCTTGGATAATATTGATAAACATTACACATTAAAGGATTTAATAATCTTTTTCAAAAAAAGAGAATCTATTCTATTTTTTCTTAAATCAATTTGGAAAACAATAACTGATAAGGAAATCAAATTTAATCATAAATTGATGCTAATATTATATTTTTTTGTAAAACCAAGCGTTTTAATAAGAACTATGAAAAATGTAAAGAGTATATCTCAAATTTTAAAAAATAAGAAATTAGATATTATTTTTGCGGGTTCAGCTAGTTCCTATGAATTACCCACAGTTTATTTACTAACGAGGATATTTAATAAGAAATTTATTGCTCTTGCTCATGGAAATGAATTTCTTGTAAGTACGAGAATGTCGTTAAAATATTATTATCTTAAAAGATTAGATACTATAGTTGTTCATACTGATGCTATAAAGAATATAATCAAAAAAATTAACCATGTCAATGAAGATAAGTTTAAAATATTACCTTCTGGAATTTTTATTGATGATTATAAAATTAACAAATCAAAAGAAGAGCTTAGGAGTGAATTTAATATCCCAAATAATCAATTTATTTTGATTAGTGTTGGAAGGCAAGTTCAGAGAAAAAATTTTCAATTAGTCATAAAGGCACTCCATCAGATTATAGAACAAAATAGCAATATAAAAATTAAATATTATCTCATAGGTCAAGGGCCAGAAACACAAAATCTTAAATTATTAACGAAGAATCTAAATTTGGATGAATATGTTAAATTTATTGGAGAATGTGATGATATAACAAGAAATTTATATTTAAAACTATCTGATGTTTTCATAATGCTCACTTTAACATTAAAAAATTCCATTGAAGGTTTTGGAATTGTCTATATAGAAGCGAATTACTATAAAGTTCCCGTGATTGGATCTACTTCGGGTGGTATTGTTGAAATTATAAATAATGGGGAAAATGGATTTCTTATTGATCCAAATAATGTTGATAGCTTAATTGAAAAAATATTATTCCTTTATGAAAATGAAGATAAAAGAAAAATGATGGGAGAAATAGGGCATAAGATTGTTAATGAAAAATTTTCTTGGGATAAGCTAAATAAAAAATATATTGAATTTTTCAAAAATAACAGATAATATATTTATCTTGAATGAAAATAATGACATCTTTATACAAAATTAATAAAAATCAATAAAAAATAATTATCATTAGCATAGAGGAATAAAATTATATTATAAAGTTTTTATTTTTCAATTTATTTTTTATTCAATTTTTTTAAATAAAAGAAGAAATGAAAAAGAATATAAATCGTTATAAGAGCTTCAATATAAAGATATAAAAAAAGAGAAATAAAGTATTGTATATTAAATCTAATGGAGAGTCTGTATTCTTTTATTAATAAGGCTCTAAAAATTAAATATTTCCGAATCTTTCCTAAATAGTATAATATCAATACAAAAATACCAATATAGAAAAACCCTATGTTAAAAAAAAATAAGAATGGAAAGATAAACAAATAAACAGAAAAGATCCATAATAATAAGAATTTTAGAAACCCTATAAACTTCCTATTTTTAACAGAGTTATATAATGTATTTTCAATCCAAATACTTTTTTGAGTTTTATATTTTTTGAAATTATTAGGATAATCTACATAAATTCTATGTTGGGAGTTTGCAAGAAGATATCCTTCATAACCTTTTGAAAAAACATCATTCCCCATTGATTTATCAGTGGCTATTTTCTCATTCTCAGAGAATTTATTTATTGATTTTAATACTTCAAATGCTATGCACCAATTTGCCCCTGTAATAGCTTTTTGATTAGAATATCGGAAAGTATTCGCTCTAAATCTATCAATAAATAAATATTTTACAAAATTTCTATTTTCTTGCTCTTTTAAAGGCCTTAATCCCCCTAATACTATTTTCTCATTTTTATTAATAATAGGATAGATCATTTGAAGTAAGATTTCATCGTCCAAATAACTATCAGCATCAATAAAATAAACTATCCCCTCCTTAACATATTTCAGACAATCATTTATAGCTCTAACTTTTCCAATAGATGCTCTAATTGATCCTTTTTCTTGATGTAATATAATAAAATTATCATATTTCTTAAAATCATTAGCTATTTGAAGAGTCTCTTTATTTCCACCTGCATTTACAATTGCTTTTATATTAGGATATTTTAGATTTTTTATAGATTCTAAGCATTTGCTAAAGATAAATCCTTCATTCCATGCAGGCACGATAATATTGACTAATGGTTTTTCATTTAATATCTCTATTGAAATACTTTGAGGATCTTTAAGATTTTTATTAGATTTAATTCTTTTTTTATCAAATATAAAATAAAATAACATAAAATATATAACAAGAATAGTACCTAAAATAATAATAAAAAAATATGAACACATAAATGAAAATATTAAATTAAAAAATATCCAAGATGTTATCATTATATATTATACACTCTAAGGTTCGTTTTGATAATAATTGATAATTTAATAGGAATTATATTTTTTTTTATATTTTTGAGTATTTGATTATCTGATTTATCTTGAATGTTTTATGGTAAAGGTTTTTCTGTAAAATCAATAAAGTTATTATATTGAATATTTATTGCTAAAAGTTATATGCATTGGAAATATCATAAATCAATTACTTTTTTGAATGTTTTTTCATATTGTTCTCCAATTTTATTCCAATCATGATTTTCTATAACTCTTTTATATCCAGTATTCCCCATACGAACACAGAGATCTTTATTATGATAAAGTGTTAGGATTTTGTTAGTTAAATCATTTAAATTATTAGGTCTAATTAAAAATCCATTTTCACCATTAGTAATAGCCTCAACAATCCCTCCTGATGCAGATCCAATCACGGGAACTTTATAGTAATTAGCTTCCAAAAATACTATACCAAATCCTTCAATATCATTCTTTTTTGATATTGAAGGCATTAGAAATAAATCAGAAAGCTTATAAAACTCATTTCTTACATTATTCTCTAAAATACCTAAAAACTTAACATCATCGCTCAAACTAAGACTTCTAACTAATAATTTAAGTTCTAAAGTATAATCTCCTTTACCCATTATATAATATTTTATGTTTACATTTGGTTCCATTTCTTTTATTTTTTTTATTGCTTTTATAACCAATTGAAAATTTTTTCTTTCAGTATGACGACCTACACTTAGTAAGACAAATTGATCATTTGGTATGTCATATTTTTTTCTTAGAGTTTCTTTTGATATTTCAATATTATAACTATCAAAAAACATACCTCGATTTATTATAACTATTTTACCATCAGAAATATTATAGATTTTTTGAAATACATTTTTTAGCCATTTATTACTCAAGATGAACATATCTGTATTTTTAAAATAGAAATATTTTAAAGAAAAATAACTTTTAATTAGAAAATCAAGACCATGCGCTAATGCTATAAGCTTTTTATCGAATAACTTGGATAGAAGTACTCCTAATATCAGTAGATCTCCTGAATCCGCTGTAACAATTACATCAAATTCGGTAGATTTTAAAAAATTATAAATTCTATCAAAATTATCAACAATTTTAATTAATGTTTTAGGTTTCAAAAGTAAATATATTATAAAATTTATCTTATGAAATAAGGATATATTTTTATTTTTAAGCAGAATCTTAAAAATTTTAATACAAATTCGTGGAAATCTTTTTTTTATTCCTATTTTAAGGAATTTTTTAAAGGAATATTTTTTATTCAATAATTTGTAAATATTCTTACTATTATAATTTGGATTTAAAATAATTAATGTATGTTCTTTTTTTTTGAAATATTTACACATTGAGTTAATTGTATGAGGAACTCCTCCCTTTTCAGGGTAAAAACCAAATGTAAGTAATAAAACTTTCATATTATCTCTTATTTTAAATATTTTTAATTCATTTTAGTAAACATCAAGATAAATTTTAAACAAATTTTATAAAAAGATCTTCGATAGTTAATTCTGATTCCTTTATACTTAGAATTTTAAAATTCTTTAATAGAGATAGTAATTTGGAATAATTTATTCTATCATCCAATTCAATAATTATCCCATTTTTATAATCTTCAATATTTAATATATATTCTTGATCTTTTAACTCTGATTTCAGTTCATTTTTATTATTAATAATTTCTATTTTTAACTCAATTTTTTGTTCGGTTAATTTCTGTAAATATTCTTTATCTCCAATTGCTTGTATCTTACCTTTGTTAATAAAGGCAATTCTATCACATAATTTTTCTACAACATTCATATTATGACTTGTCAAGAAGATTGTTTTATTTAATTTTTTTAATTTGTTTACAATAAAATTAACAGTTTTAACATCTAAACCAAAAGTAGGTTCATCTAAAAAAAATATTTTTGGATCTAACAAAAGTATTCTACATAGAGACAATTTAACTTTCATACCAGTAGAATAATTTTCGACATATTCATGCAACCATTTGTCTATTTGAAATTCTTTTGCTACATTATATATTTTTTCTTTATAATTTGGTATTTGATATATTTTACAAAAGAATTTCAAATTGTCATAACCAGTTATTCGATAATAGATCATTTCATTACCCAACATCAATACTATCTTATTTCGAATAGCAGTAGGATTCTTAATAATATTATAACCATCGATAATTGCATAACCACTTGTTGGTTGCATCAATGTAGTTAAAATTGAAACCATAGTTGTTTTTCCGGCACCATT
>CAZBEU010000159.1:0-2066 GCA_964491005.1 uncultured archaeon
AATTCTTTTATATTATAAATTTTAATTAATTTATATTAGTTTTATATCAATATTTTGAATTCTTTAAAAAAATCTATAATCAGTACTTAATCACGATCGATAAAAATGATTAGGTATTTCATCCTTTCTATTAATAAATTATTAAAGGAAAAAGAAGATAGTATTATATATGTCAGTATATAAGAACTATTTATCGAAAGATTCGTTTTCTTCTTTTTCCCAATTAAATATAGACCAACCATTTTATAAAATGATTTTGATTCCTCTCTTAGGTTCTATTTCTAAGCCTGTTGAGGGTCGTGGGACAGAACATAAGAGTGAAGAATTTTCGATCCTAATGTTTCTCAATGCTTTACTGGGGTATAATCCCAATCAGGGATCTCAGGTATTAAAACATAAATTATATTCAATCTTAAAAAATGAGCTTTCTTATTTCATTAAAGATACTCGAATTCTTCCCCGTCCTTCTCAAATGATTGCATATACTCGAAGATTTTCAATGGAAGAAGGCAATAATATCTTTCTTAAGTGTAATAAAGAAATATTCTCTTATTTGTTTGAAAAAAGATTTCTTCCCAAGAAAATCAAACTTGCTTTTGACTTTAAGAAGAAATTATATTATGGAGAGAAAGAAGATTCTAATGTGATCGGTATTAAATCAGATAAGGGAACAATCAAAGTGAATTTCTGGCATACGTGTGCCATTGCACTTAAAGGGCGAGAACTTCAAATTGGTTCAGAAATGGTTGAAAAACGTGATAAAAAGGTACGATTTATTAGATCAATGGTACATTTCTGTATCTCGTTAGGTTTTACAGTTGAAATGAGTGTTTTGGACAAGGAATATTATGCGAAAGAGATAATAACCTTTTTTTATTCACAAGAAATCATCTATATTATCCCTGTGAGAGAATCTGAACGGTTGAGATCATTAAAAGAAGAAGCATTAAGCAAACCTAAATAAAGAGTTCAAAAGTATGCTATGAAAGATGAATATATCAAAGGAAAAGGAAATTCTTATGTAAGATTTAAAATTGGATTTTATGCAAAGAAAAAGTTACGATTTGATCATTTAAGAGCAAAATATAATAAATCGGAAAAACATATCTCGATTATTTTAGCTAATATATTTGTATTAGCAACAAATCAGAAGATCGTCTACCCTAGTCTTAAAAATAAATATCAATTTTATAAGGTAAGAGGTGATTATGGAAAACGGTGGCGGATTGAAACGTCATATCGAGAAGTTATTCCGTTTTTGACCTATACGACCAGTAAAATCCCTAAATACGTAATTTATATTTTATTATTGTTCTTTTATTATATAACCTTTGGATAATTGCGAATCTCTTTCTTCATGAAACAAAATCATGGGAAATAAAAGAGCTGAAAGGGTATTTCTCTGTCTATTTATATGATATTTTTTTCAAATGGTTAACAAAAGTATGTTGGACTTGATCCTCCTTATAAAGAATTATGTCGAAAACATAAATTAAAAAGAATGAGGTGTTTTATATCGTAATCAAGTACTGATAATCAATAAATTATGTAATATAAAAAAAAGGAAAATAAAAAAAATTATTCGGCAATAACTCTTGCAATCTCTTCTGCAAATTTAGGTTGATATTCAAGTATTTGTTCAGGATCATCAGTTAAAATTCTAAACCGAACTATTATAAATGCGTCTAAAGTGAAAATAAAATAAATTGGTTGAAATTTAAATTCCGATTTGTATAATTTAGTAATTTGATTTACTTGTTTTATTTTTTCATCAAAACCTATATATGGAAATTGCATATCGAAAAAGTAATTGTGAATTTTTTTAGATCTAACTGTTTTAATCCACGAATTTATCTTATTTTGAATAGATTCATCTTCTTCGATAGAATCATCTTTTTTCTCTAAGAAAATTGAACTTTTACCTAGAATTTTTTGTGTTAAGAGATTCATCTTTTGTAGTTTTTTTAGGTCTATTGAATAATTAATTATATTAGATGAAATAAGCTCACCATTGGATTTTTCAATTAAAATATTATCAGTCGTTTCAAGAATTGTTCTGGTAAGAT
>CAZBEU010000160.1:0-5030 GCA_964491005.1 uncultured archaeon
AAAACCGTTGGAAAGCACGACTTCGGTTAGCTCGCTTATATGAAAAAATTGCCAATCAAAAGCGTGATTGGATTCATAAAATCACGTTTCAGCTTGCAGATACATTCGATGCTGTTATCTTAGAAGACTTGAACATAAAAGGCATGCAACAATTCAATAGTGGCGTGTCAAAATCAGTAACCCTAGATTTTTCATGGGATCAATTTAAAACCATTTTAAACTATAAGCTTGAATGGTGTGGCAAATACTATCAAGAAGTAGACCGCTTTTTTCCTTCAAGTAAACTCTGCTCTATCTGTGGATATAAAAATGAGGAATTATCTTTAAGCGAACGTGAATGGATATGCCCCGAATGTGGCACGTATCATCACCGAGATAAGAACGCCTCTACTAATATTAAGAAAGAAGGGATACGCCTCTTAGAAGAAAAAGGTATCATAGTCATTTCATGACCTACCGTAGGGACTACGGGAAGTTACGCTTGTGGAGATCATGTAAGACGCCATTTAGGTGCAGTGGTCGTGGAAGCAAGAATCCAGCTCTTTTAGGGGTTGGTAGTTCAATTATAATGGTCTTTTTATATCGGTTATCAAAAATTTAATAAAAAATAGTAAAAACACTTTATAAAAAATTAATTTTTGTTAAATAGAGGATATATTTTTGAGTAATTTAAATTTTTTAAAGGATAATATGATTATTTTTAACGTAATGAATGATCTGCTATTTATCAAGAAAGATCTTTTAAATAAATAGAAAGAATAAAAATTATTTTTCAATAAAAAAATTAAATAATGCTTTTAATTTTTAATTAATATCAATTTAAAATTCATATTAATTTAAAAAAAGATCATGGTAAAGAAAACCCGCCCAAAGAAGGTCGATATTCGTAAGAAAAGGAAGAAACTAATTAAATTAAGACAAGCAAACTTAAAGGTTGATAATAAAGAAAAAAAAGGAAAAGAGAGTAGTCTCGATATCCGGATAGCAAGGCAAACAAAATTATATTGGACTCGTGCTATCACGGGAATCCTAAGCGGGTTCATTGGTCGCCTTTTATTAGGATTAACTGGTTGGTGGTTATTATTATGGATGATTATATTTTTATTTCTATTTCCATTTTTTGCGAGTTTTATAATTTTTAAATTTGAGTATGATAAGGAAGAATGGAATTGGAAAAAAATTATTATGCCTGGATTAGGAATCTATTTTCTATTATTTATGATAGTTACCACTATTATACATACTCTATTGTTATTATAATTTATATTTTAATGTTAATTGGATCCCAATTATAATAAAATTCTTTGTCTTATCTTTTTTCTTTTTTTCCTTCTTGATTTAAAATTTATTTCATCTAATTTATATATTCTATCACAAAAAACACATTGTATTTTCAAAGGCTTTTCCTCTAAAACAATAAATTCTGTATCAATCGGTTCTTTTTGTGAATTGCTAATACAAGTCTTTGTTTTACATGCAATTAATTTTTTAATTATATTTGGTAAACTAACACTCTCTTTTTTTATAACAGAATCATTTTCTATGAGAGATATTGTTGCGTTTGGAGATAAAATCGAGATCATTTGCATTTGAACTTTATCTAAAAATACATTTTCAATCTTTATTATATCCTTTTTACCATATTTTTTGGATGACACATTAACTCCAATAGTCATTAGATTAGGGGATTCATCTAGACCAGTTAAATTTAATATTGTTAGAGCATATCCTGCATCAATATGATCTATCACTGTCCCTTCATGAATTCTATCAATTCTTAAATTAGATTGTGACATCTTGATAATAACTTATTAATTAATTTATAAATTTTATTAAAATTAATTAATAGATTAGTATAGATATTATTTATAATTATATAATTAGAAAACTAATTGAATGAAAATAGTAAACCTGTCTCTTATATTTTATTTTATCATTATTATAATCATATTATTTTCGAAAAAAAAGAATAAAAAAGTTAAAATTAGAATTGTGATTCATCGATATTAGGCATCTCAGGAGAATTTAAGGCTTTTTGAATTTCTTCAGTTGGTAGTTCATAATCTATTAAATTACCAGTCATAAACTCCTTATAAGCTAATAAATCAAAAAATCCATGTCCACTAAAATTAAACAGTATAACTTTCTTTTCATTAGCTTCTTTTGCTTTCAATGCTTGATCGATAGTTTCCTTAACGGCATGAGCACATTCTGGAGCAGGAATGATTCCTTCCGCATTTGCAAATTTTATTCCTGCGTCTATAACTTCGGTTTGATGATGCATTACCGCTCTAAGGATATTATTATTATGAAGAATCGATATAATAGGTGCAATCCCATGATATCTTAATCCTCCAGCATGAATTGGACTTGGGATGAACGTATGACCTAAAGTATGCATTTTTGCGATTGGTGCTCTTTTTGCAGTATCTCCAAAATCCCAACGGTATATCCCCTTACATACACTTGGACACGCTCTTGGTTCCACACCAATTATATCAATATCAGGACTTTCTCCGTGTATTTTATCTCTTGCAAATGGAAGCATTAATCCCGCAAAGTTTGAACCTCCTCCCATGCATCCTATAATTATATCCGGAGTTTGAATACCTCCTTTCTTAAGCTGAATTTTTGCTTCTTGACCAATAATGGTTTGATGTAATAAAACGAAATTAACAACACTTCCAAGAGAATATCTTGCTTTATCACTTCTAAGACTATGCTCTACAGCCTCTGAGATTGCGAGACCTAGACTTCCGGGATGATCGGGGTTTTTTTCATAAAACATCTTTCCAGACTCAGTAAACCTTGATGGGCTAGCATGAACCTCTGCATTAAATGCTCTCATCAATATTTTCCTTCCAGGTTTCTGCAGAAAACTTGCACGAACCATATAAACAATACATTTTAAATCAAATTGACTACATCCGAACGAAAGACCAGATCCCCATTGGCCTGCTCCCGTTTCAGTGACTAATTCCTGAAGTCCTTGTTTCTTAGCATAATATGCTTGAGTAATAGCTGTATTAGGTTTATGAGACCCTGTAGGAGAAACTGATTCATTTTTATAGAAAATCTTAATATCATCCCCTTCGATTCCAAGAGATTTCTCTAATCCTAAAGCTCTGTGAAGTGGTGTTGGTCGATAGGTTTTTGCAAATATTTCCCTTATCTCATTTGGAATAGGAATATTTGGTTCTTGGGATACTTCTTGGAGTACACATTCTTTAGGAAAAACAGCACATGCCATTTCGAATGGTGCAGGCTTTCCATCCATTGGATTAACTAAAGGAGTCATTGGAGCGGGTAAATCAGGTAAAATATTTACCCATTCTTTTGGTATTTCATTTGGATTTAAAAAAATTCTTGAATTAAAGTAATCTACCATATTTGAATACCTCAATAATTTTTTATAGATATATTGTTGTGAATTAATATTAAATCTTATCAAATCACATAAAACAAGATATTAAATGGTTAATATGAATAAATTTCAATTCTACTTTTTTAGCTTTATTGGTCTAATTAAATAAAATACAAGAATATAAGGTTATCTTCCTTCAAAAATTTGCATTAAATTTTTCGCAGCAACTCTCATAACCTTTACTGTTTTCATAAGCGTTTCGATTAAAGTACCTGCACAAACAATAACTAATTTACCAGCATTTGTAATGATAATGTATCCATCTTCTGCTCTCAGGATTATTTCACTAAGATCCTCTTGAAATAATTGCTGAATTGTTGATCTTCCCGTCATTAGTAAAGCTGATGCTAAACCACAAAATTGATCACCATCAACTTTATATTGTGGTAAAGCAGAAAATGCAATTTGATAGCCTTCTGTAGATACTAATGCTATCGCTTCAATATCGGCATTTGAAGTAATGAATGTAATCTGTGGACTTATTTTTTCGATATCTTCATTAGTAATACCCAAGTCAGTTCCAAATTGTATCTTTTTCTCACCTTTCAATAATAACAAAAATAAAGAATTTTTATGAAAATTATTCTGTAGTATGATATTTATTTTATAGTATAATTAAAAATATAATCATTAATATTTTTATTTGATTGAAAATTATATAATCAATTTGAATTTAATACACTATCTAAAGAACAATTATTTAAAAAGATATATTTAATCTATTATATAATTGAAAGAAAAGCAATTATATTTTTAAGAACGAAAAATGATAACAACCAGAGAATCAATTAATTATCAGTTTTCTATAATATTTGGATATTCTTCACCAAATAAAGAAAATTTGATTGTTGGGGATACTATAGGTCCAAGAAATTTAAAAAAAACACTTATTAAAGAACTCTCCAAAGAAGTTATAAATTATTTAACTAGCTTTAATGCAATGTTAAGGGATTATACCGGGTCTGAATTATTTTTTATAGAATTTGAATTGATAAATTTTAATCCAAAAGCAAATATTACAAATATCTATCCAAAATCAATGATATTAGTACCAGGTAGCTATAAAGAATGTGAAAGTTTAATGTTAGCTTTAAAACCCGATGTAGGTATTCTTGATATTCATAAATCCAATAAAGCAATTACGAAAATAAGTAAATTATTTTTTGAGGTTGAAGATTATGCAAATCACCCAGAATTAACTAAAGAACAAAGTGAACTTATTTATACACGATTTGCATCTAGATTTACTAAAAATTTATATAGTCAATTGATTGAAAATAAATGGAACAAGGGAATGATTGGATTATCAGATTTAACTTTAATAGAAAAAAAGTATTTAGAAAAATATTGTAAATTTAGATCGAAAATAGATATACAATGGCATAAAGATCCTGTCATTATTAATTTATCCAATTCTAAATTTGATAAATTAAAGAATTCTTTTGAGGGAAAAATAGAAAATGATCATCTTAAATTTTCAATTACAGAACCAAGCGCAAATTTTATCATAGAAAAAACTATGCATTTGGGTACTAATCTTTTAAATTTAGCAAACACCGGTACAATTGATTATTTTCAAAATAAATTGATAAAATATTTTATTAAA
>CAZBEU010000161.1:0-9105 GCA_964491005.1 uncultured archaeon
GTTAGCAAGTTATGTAATAGCTCGAAAAGGTCTGGAGTTTAAGGAAGAAATTCCCCCCATTTACAAGTGGGTGCTTGCACAAGTCGGAGACATGATAAAGCCCCGTTTGAAACCAAGCAGTCCCTACCGTAATTGGGCTAAGCTTCATGATTTTTTCAAGCAAAGTGGGATAACGTCCTTCAAGACTTCCGAAGTAATTGGAAAAACATTACAAATGAAGTATGTCTTGAACTCTGTATCGAGTCCGAGCGCACAGTTTGATAACCTTAGGGCTGGTCTTTCCTCTACGGGAAAGGTTAATAATTGGTATAAATTTTGGAATTGTATACAAAATTACACGTATTTATAAATAATTTGAAGGTTATCATTTGTTCCATAAACATTAAATTAAAATTAGACTTTAAATTTGTAAATAATATTAGATTATAATAATCAATTAAAAATATTAATTACTTATACTTTAAAGAGCTGAATTAGCTATGTTTGGTGGTGGCGGACAAATAAAATATGATAGGGCACTTACTGTATTTAGTCCAGAGGGTCGCCTTTATCAAGTTGAATATGCTTTAGAAGCAGTTCGACGAGGAACATTAGCAGTTGCTGTAAAATCTAAAAAAGATGTATGTTTAGTTGCTCAAATAAAGATACCTTCCAAATTAATGGATGCGAATGAAATTGATAAAATATTTCAAGTTGATGGACATATTGGTGTAGCAATTTCAGGACTTCATGCAGATTCTCGCGTATTAGTAGATTATGCAAGAGTTCAATCACAATCTTTTAGATTAACCTATGACGAACCAGTTCGTCTTAATATGTTAGTAAAAGTGATTGCAGATGTTATGCAACAATACACGCAATACGGAGGAATAAGACCATGGGGATGTGCTTTATTCTTTATTGGAATTGATTCTGAGGGTACACAAATATACACAACATCACCAAGTGGAATCTACCGATCATTTAAAGCTTATGCGATGGGTAGTGGTGAAGCTACTGCTCGTGAATATTTAAGAACTAATTATAGTGAAGATTTAGAATTTGAAGATCTTGTTCAATTAGCTCTAAACTCTGTTAAAGAAGCTAATGATGAAGAATCGACTGAAGAAAATATCAGACTTTCTTATATAAAATCTGAAGATAAAAAATTCAAAGTTGCTTCAAAAGATGAAATTAAACAATTCTTAAATAAATCTAAAACGGATTAAATCAATATATTATCTTTTTAGTTTTCTTTTTATTATTCAAAAAAAAAAAAAGAGTTTTATATAGTAAGAAGAGGATCTCCAAGAATAGTTAATCCTCGAGATACTTTATCTAAGGGACCATGAAGACCGTTCCACCACCATAATCGAAATGATTCTCCAATTGTTTTTCCTTGACCAAGAGGTCTATAGAAATAGCTAATCATCCACATACCACCCGATTTTGTAGACCCTACAACAGCTAAGGTGTTATTTGAGAAAAGATATTGAGTTCCCATATTATTTGTATAGCTAATATCGCAAGCATAACATGAGAAAAGATTATAAAAAAGTGGTTGGGTTACAATCGAATGTATTTCAGTATTAGTTGTTAATCCTTCAGAACCATCACCATTGGGTCCCCATTGATGTTGATAAGCCCATGAATGGGCCATAAGATGAACCCATTTATAAGATGCACTTGTTATTTGGTTATTTTCATAATCAATATTAGTTGTCATTAAAGGATTATATATATTAGTGATTGTTGAGAAACAATTAGAGGAATTAAAATCATTATACATAGATGATTGTATATTAGCCCAATCATCATCAATATAAAGTAAAGCATGATCTGGCCTGGTCAGATTACCTATCCTATATTCATGATTTTTTTTAAAATAATCTTTATATGCTTGAATATGAGAAATTCCAAGATTATTTAAGCATTCAGGATTAATTCGACCAATCCATATTTCCGGATATACATCTCCTGTTCCTGCTGAATGAGAATCAATAATTCCATCATTCATAGGATATGGAGGGTAAGCATCGAACCAGTATCCATCTAAATCCATAAGATATAAATCGCATGGATATGATGCTTCTGCATCAGTATAATTATCAAAGATTAGATATGGTATTTCTCCAACTAAAACTGCACCTACAAAAGAGGTATTATATGCATTTATTAGATCTATTTTTAGTTGAGTAACATTTTTACTTGACCAACTAATAACCTCTGTTAAATATCCTTCATTCTTCACATCTTGCTCATATTGGGAAATTTCTGTGGATATACTTCCATAAATAGTACTATTTACATAAATTCGAACATATTTAGTAGTGGTTTGTACACTTGTTTTATAGAAAATAATAAAATATGACAAAACACCTGCGATTGTTCCAATAGCAATAATAGACAATAAAAATAAAGCTGATTTTTTCATATCTTTCTTCCTATTAACATTTTATTTAAAATATTGCAAAAAATATTAGATTGAAAAAAAGAAAAAAATTAGAATACAAATCTTTTTTTAAAAATAAAATCCTTATTGAAAAATTACTTTTTAATAAAAATAAAAATAGAAAAAGAAAAAAAAAAAATTTTGAAAATTAGAGTTAAATACAATCTCAAATTTCTGAGGATACGATAATATTTCCAATATCAGACTCATATAACGTATCTCCTTGAATTATCAATCTCCAAACATAATGAATAATTATATCAGATTCTGTGCAATTTAACCAACCGTTTAGAATTTTTCCTCTTCCTGGAAGTAAACTTGTTTTATTTATCAAAGTATAGGTAATTTCATAATAATCTGTGTCTATAATTAGAGTACTATTGATTGAATAATCATCAAGACCAAGTAACATAATATCTACATCATCATGGGCAGTATAAAGTGTTAGAGTCACACTTATATTATTAACAGGCCCTTCTAAAGGATTATCATTAAAATTCTCAAGTTCTACTCTTAGTTTAGCGAAATCACTAGGAAGTATTATTGAATCTTCCAATGAGAAGTCATAATTAATAGGGATTAAACTAACATTCACAGGATGATCGTTTGAACTGATACTTCCATAATCATTTTCAGCTATGATGTGATAGATATAATATCCATTACTAAGACCAGATATTTCATATGAAAATTCTGAAGAACTTACTTCCTCAACTAAAGTATCATTTTGATATATTGAATATGTATCGGTATATGTTGATTTTGTCCATGATAACGTAAATTTTCCATCAAGGTCTGGATCATTAGCATTTGAATTTAATGTAAATGCTGTTGGACTGAATTTTCCCAAATCTTCATAGGCTCCATAAGCGTCTGCCCCAATTCCTACATCTCTAGTAAAACCTTCTACAAAACCAGCTAAATTAAGATTTTGTACATCTCCAATAGTACTATAAGACGGAATATAATAGTAAATTGAATTTAACAAAGGATACAGTAAGGTATTACCACTGGTCCAATCTTCAATTAAAGGATTGGTTTTGGCTGCTTCGTTAATATAACTATCTCGAGCTGTTTGTGGCCCTATTAATTGATTTGCCCCAAGATCTCTTGTATGATAAAAGATTGCTTCACCTAAATAAGGTCCATGTCGCATAACGTACATACCAGCTAGAGTTCTTGCATCTTGTCCCTTATATTCAACAATATCTAATCCAACAAACTCAACAATTCCATCTCCAAGTATAGTTTCAATGTAGAATAAATCACCATCTTGAGGGCGTTCTTGAAAATCATCTCCTCTTTTCCAACTCTTTAAATCATTTACATGGTAAATATAATTTGCCTCTAATTGTAATTCTAATAGATCCTCAGGATATCTCATTTGTGCAATCAACCAACTAGGAGCACTTTGCCAATTATATTTATTAATATATATTTCCCATAGATTGAATGTTGGATCTAAAGATGAGGCTTCCAAAGAAGGATTTTCATAGAATTCAAGAGTTCCGTACATCACGTCAACCAAACATATACCTAAAAACCTATATATTGGAGTTGCTGCATAAGAACCTACATTAATAGAGGTATAAATAGAAACAGCATAGTACATTTTTCCCATTCCATCAAATACAAGATAAGGATCACTATCTATTCTCATATTTGGAAGTAAAATATTTGATACTCTTGTTTTTACGTTTCTATTAATCAAGAAATTATATTCAGACTGAGAAGAATATCCCCAAAGACCCATTCCAACAGTATACCAAAATCCTTCTAAACCGGAAAGAGTACCATCAGGAGAGCCTGTATATACATGAATATTTTTTTCAATACCTCCACTCCATTCTGTATCGAGGAGAATATCTGAATCATATGCACCTAACCTTCCATAAGAAGAAAGCCCCTGTTCCATAAGGAATTTACTACTTTCAGATTCTCCAAAGAAGATAGGATAACTCTCTGAAATTGAAAATGTGTCTGTAATATTAACCAATGTCCCATTAAATGAGTTAATGGCCATAATCCCTTCTACATGATCATAAAGTTCGGTATGAATTGCCACGGGATCCCCAGAGAATTGATCAATTCTTATAGTTTTTGGTGCAACCCAATATTCTGTACCATTTATATATACAATATCCGAATCTGCTAATCCTTCATAGGTAGTTCCGATTTTAGCCGAGAGAGTCTTTACAGCATATGTTTGATCATACTGCCTAATCTGTGGTATCATGAGATCATCGTAAGTACTATTTGTTGAAGTTGTAAAGTTTTCAATAGGCCGTTCTTCAAAAATATCCAATCCGGCTGATGTATGAGTCCATTCAATCTGACGATTAATTTTTTTTACCCATATTTCTTGCTCATATACAGAAGCATTACTTAAATTAATTGATGGCCCAACACTAATGAAAAGTGGGATAAGAATTATAAACAATGTTATTATCGACATCATTATTACCTTTCGTCTCTCCCTACTATATAGAATATAATTTCTTGGATTTTGAGATAGTTTTATTTTTCCATATATAAATAGAATTATACTTAACGTCATTAAACTAAAGAATCCTACAATAAATGTCCATATTTGAGTTATCTGAATACCGTCAAGAGCCATCATTGGAATGTTTAAGAAGATTAAACCAAAAAAAAGTGTAACAACAAATAAGGAGCTCATAATCACTTGATAATCATTTCTTCGGATATATATATTCTGAAGTATCTTTAAAGCAGCTCTAAATATAAGAACCCCAATAATAAAATTAATAATTGGTACATAGAGGCTCTGATAAATGTATATAGACGTCATATCAGTATTATTAGGATTCATTAAAACATTAAAAGCATCAAAAATGAGCGTAAAAGGATTAAATTCAATTTCTCCATTATCTAATAAATACATATTCCATGAAAATTGACCAGAGAGATCAATTAAAAATCCAAGTCCATAAAATATCGCAAATCCTACAGTCCACCAAAATAATAATGCTTTTTTTCTTGATGGTTTTCCAAATCTCAAACGAGTTCCAATCGCAGTCAATAATATTCTATCTGGAGGAAGACTCATAATTATTGTTCCAATAAATGCCCCAATCAGTGCAGACTTATTCAAAAAGAAAAAATTTGACCAATAATCGAGAAATTTGAACTCTTGATAATCGAGACCTCCTGCTTTATTATTATATAGTTGAGAATTAAGACTAACTCCAGCATGCCAAGCAGGCCACCACCAAAAAATAGTTAATATGATAAGAACAATTGCAGAAATAATTGCAATTATGTAAAATATTTTCATCTTCGGTTTTTTTTTAAATGGTCGATATTTAAACCTACCTTTTCCGGGAGGGCCATCAATTTCAATTAAATCATCATCTCGCCGAGAATTTGAGAATCTTGATTGTCTAAATCTTTCAAATACCATAAAATATCATTAAATTTCTTGTTTTTTTTAAAATAATAAATGATAAAATGTAAAATCTAAATATATTAATTATTATTATTTTTTAAAGTTAAGACATAAATGATTTATTTCAAAAAATTAATAAATAATGTAAAGAATGATTCATAATTCAATTAAAATTCATAATTATTGTGATAGTGGATGGTAAAGAAAAAGAAAATTCGAGAAGATTTTGATGAAATATTTAAAACAGGTGATGAAAACAAGATAAAAACCATGTTAAATGAATATCCATGGTTATTAGAGGAAGTTTCTAGCGAAATGAACGAATTAATGGAAAATGAACAACAAATTATAGCAGCATTAGGAATAATGGAAGATGAATTGGGAGAATCTGTCCCTATAAATGATATCCTTTATTGTTTAAAAAATGATTTTAATATAAGAAAATCAGAAGAAGAACTAAAAGAAATTTTAGATAACTTAATTACATTAGATATTATTGAAAAAACTCAAAAAGGATGGATTCTAACTCATGAAGGGGGAAAAATTTGTGATGATTTTCTTAATCGATTTATAAAACAATCAGAATAAAAAGTTGGATTTTCCATTTTTTAAAAAAAAAAAACCAGCAAAAATGAATTTTAATAATTAACTTAACTTTATTATCTTTAGATAATTTTTTTCAAGTTATCAATATTAATCATTAATTTTCCCTCTTTGAGATGAGAAAAATGAATGAGGAAGAGAATAAGAGATTAGAAATTCAAAAATTGGATAATGAACAGTTTCAAGAAGAAATTTCTGAATTAGTAAACAATGCTGAGAAAATGGTAAGAGATTTTAAAATTAATTTTAAAAATGCTCTAAAAGAGGGTACTTTTCTTGAAGAACATCCCTATTATAAAATTATAAAAATATATGAGGATATTAAGAGTGCATTGATAAAACGAGGATGGAATGATCAAATATCCATTTATAACAATCAAATCAGAATATATCAAAAAAAGCTTAAAAATCATAATAAAATTAGAGAAATAGAAAAAAAAAAAAATCAAGATAAAGAGAATAGAGCCTCCCTTCATAAAATATTTATAAAAGAATCAGAGAATGTATTACCTTCAAAAGATATAGGATTAAAACAACAACAAGAAATAGATGATAAAAATTTTGAAGAGTCTATAGATAAACAAGTTAATCAGGCTGAAAGAATAGCAAGAGAATATGAAATACAATTAAAGAAAGGTAATTTTGATATTGAATGTCCATATGAAGAAATAATTAATATATATCGTAAAATAAGGGACGAACTTCATAATTATGGATGGAATGAAGAATCATTAATTTATGCTAATCAAATAAAACTTTATAAGACGAGACTTGAAAAAGATATAAAATTAAGAGAAATTGAAAAGAAAAAATCAGAAGAAAAACAAAAATTAGAAAAGATATATAGATTTAATGATAAATTAATTCAAGAGACAGAACCTAAGATTTCTAAAGGTATCCAACAAAAAGAAAGAGATGAGATGATTCAAGATGAAATTACAAGGATGGTTAATCATGCTGAAAAATTAGCGAGAGAATATGATAATAAATTAAAAAAGGGCGATTTTGAGACGGAACCAATTTATCCAGAAGTAATAAAAATTTACAGAGAAATTCGTAAAAAACTTTTAGATAAAGGTTGGATAGACCAAGCAGCAATTTATTTGAATCAAATTAAAATATACAAAGAAAAAATAGAAAAAGTACAAAAATTAAGAGAAATTGAAGTACAAAAATTAGAACGACAGAAGGAAATTGAAGAAATGCAAAAAAGTGCAAATATAGAACAAAAAGATAATTACGATGTGAATATTCAAGAAATCAAAAGAATCGAAGCTGAAAAAGAAGAGAAATTAGAAAAAGCAATGAATATTATAAATGAAGCCGAAAAACAGGCTAAGTCTTATGAGTTAAAATTAAAATCAAAATTAACAGATTTTGAGAGTCCATACCCTGAAGTTATAAATTATTATAAAGAAGCAAAAACCCTTTTATTAGATATAGGATGGAATAATGAAGCAAACAATATTGATAATACAATACAATACTATACTGAAAAGAAAGAAAAAGATGATAAGATCAGAAAATTAGAATTTCAAAAAAAAGAAGAAAAAGCTATTCATTATCCTTTGGATAAAAATATTTCAGAAGAAGTTGAAAAAGAAAATAAAAATCTTTTTTTAGATATTGAAAATAAAAAAAAGCAAAACCAAAAGATCTTTGAAGACATATTTAAAATGATTAATAAAGCTGATCAAATCTCGAAAAGTTATGATGATGACATACTCAAACAAGGAATTCTAAATTTAGAATGTCCTTATGACAAAATAATTGAGATATATAATGACGCAAAAAAGAAATTCGAACAAAATAGATGGTTAATTGAAGCTAAAAAATTGGATGAATCTATTGAATATTTTAAAAAAAAAATTAAGGAAGATAAAAAGATCAGAGAAGTTGAAATAAAGAAAATAAAGGAAAAAAAGCAAGCAAAACTCGAAGAAGAATTATTAATTGAAAAAGCCATAAAAGAAAAGGAAGAACGATTAAAAAAGGAAAAACAACAAGAACAAAAAGAAAAACTTCAAAGACAAGAATTTGAAATTCAAAAGAAGCAAGCTTTTGAGTTTATGGACAGAGCAAAAAAAGAGTTAGAAGATAATAATTTTGATAATGCTTTAAATTTATATAAAAAGAGTGAAAATATCTTCGAGAATTTAGAATGGAAGGCAGGGATCTCCTTAGTTAAAGATTCTATTGATTTAATAAAAAATAAAAAACTGAGTTATGAAAATGAACAAAAAGAAATGGAAAGACTAAAGTCTAAACAAATAAAACTGGAACAAAATTTAGAAGAAGAAATAAATAAAATTAATGAAATGGAAAAACTTGAGAAAATTAGAAAAGAAGATGAAATAAAAAAAAGAAACGCTCTAAAAGAAAAACAAGAAGTAATATCAGATAGAGCATATACTTTATTAAAAGAAGGATCCAAATTAATTGAAACTAAAAATTTTAGCGATGCTTATAAATTATATATAGATGCTAGAAAACTTTTCCAAGAAATAGATTGGCAGACAGAGGTTAATCGAATTGATCAAGAGTTATTAGTTAATCTGAATAAAAAAAGAGATCAGGCATTAAGATTGGAAAAATATCAAAGAAAAAAAGAAAAAGAAGATAAAGACTTAAAACAATTATTAAACATAGCTGAAGAACAAAA
>CAZBEU010000162.1:0-5336 GCA_964491005.1 uncultured archaeon
ATATTCATGCGGATGTACTACATCATGATTCATCTTAATCGCCCGTTTCCTCTAACGACGGGTTAGAACAAGTGAGGACCCCGTGTCCAAATTTGTTCACATTTATAGTTAGAGTAAAATCATTGATATTTTTGAAAATTGAATTAAATTATATTAGATTAATTATAAAAAAGAAGATTAACAAACACTTAATAAGTCTAATTCTAATAGCTCTTGATATCTTTTCTTAGAATTAGCTTTTTTATATTCTCTAAGGATCTCCCAATTATTTCTACTGATTTCCATATTTTTATTGTTTTTCATTTCAATCACTTTTTTTTTCCTTAATAGTAAAAAATACCTTTTTAAATATAATATTTTTATAGACCAATTTTTAGAGAATTAAAAAAAGTAAAAATAAAAAAAAAAGGAGAAGATTTGGTTTTTAGCATCCTCCTCCACAGACACATTAAAAGAGTAGTTCTCCTTTAATTTTGCAGTTGGAGGAAATACAACCACCTCCACAGACACATTAAAAGAGTAGTTCTCTAATAATTTTGCAGCTGGAGGTAGTATTGGTTTTTTCTTTTTTTACAATTTTCATTTTATTCACAATAAAATTTTAGTATGTTAATATTTAATTATTAGAATATATTTTTAAATTCTACGCTTATTAGATATAATATGAAAAAATCAGATAATAATATGAAGAAATCATTTCATATTACTGAGATTTTTGAATATGAGAAAATTAGATAAAAGTATGAAAAGAAGAAAAATATATTTTCAAAAGAATTTTTATAAATTTTTTTTTAGTATGTAATATTCCATTATTAATAATATATCTTATAATAATAAAAAAATCATATTTAAAATGATTCCATCAATAGAATGGGTAAATAATACAGTAAAAATGATTGATCAGACTGTTTTACCCCATGAATTACGATTTTTGGAATTCTCAGATTTTAGAGATGTTGCAAAATCAATAAAAGTGATGAATATAAGAGGGGCTCCTGCCATTGGAGTTGCAGCTGCTATGGGAATGGGATTAGCGGCATTAGAATATAAAGAATTAACAAAAGAAGATTTTTTAAAAAAGATAGAAGAAGCTGCAACTATTATTAGAAACACACGTCCAACGGCGTCAAATCTATTTTGGGCAATTAATCGAATATTGCATGTTATCAATACATCAGTAGGTACTGTTTATGAGATTAGTGAAGAAGTTGTTGAAGAAGCTAAACTTATGGCTCAAGAGGATGTAACCGTAAATAAAAATATAGGAAAATATGGAGCAGAATTAATAAAAGACGGAGAAACTATTTTAACACATTGTAATGCAGGTTCTCTTGCAACTGTGCAATATGGAACTGCCTTAGCTCCTATTCGAACAGCTATTGAGCAGGGAAAAAAAATATCAGTTATAGCTGACGAGACCAGACCAAGATTACAAGGAGCAAGATTAACTGCCTTTGAATTAAATTATGATAAAATACCTGTAAAAGTAATTTCTGATACTTCTTCAGGATTATTAATGAAAATAGGAAAAATAAATAAGATAATCGTGGGTACGGATAGAGTCACATCTGATGCTGTTTTTAATAAAATCGGCACGTATCTTGTAGCCTTAGCAGCAAAAGACAATAATATTCCATTCTATGTAGCAGCTCCTACTTCGACCTTATCCCTTGAAGAAACGATAGATGATGTTGAAATTGAACAACGAGATGATAGTGAGGTATCATGTGTATTAGGTAAAATACGAATTGTCCCTGAAGGAGTAGAATGTTTAAATTATGCTTTTGATATTACATCATTTGAACTTGTCACAGGTATCATAACAGAAGATGGTGTATTTACACCTGAGAAACTACTTGAAAAATACAGAAAATAAATTTAATCTTGTCTAAGGAAAACTATTGTCTAATTCATTAATAAATCTCCATTAAATATTTTATTCAAAATTATTTTTAAACTCTGTAGGTCTCTAGTTTTACTTAATTCAGTTCTATAAACAGTAGAATTCTGAATATATTTTGTATGCCATATAGAATTTCTTTTTAATTCTTTAAATTGGAATTCTTCTATACTTGATTTTAAAGGCACTTTAGTTGCAAAATCATTAAGGATTTTTTCATATAATTCTAAATTTTCTTTCATTACTTTCAATGATCTATTTTGAGATTTATAGATACCTTTTGAAAGATAATCTTCAATTTGAGAAAATATTTGAGGATTCCCCATAGAAGCTCTTCCTATCATGATTCCGTCTACTTTCGTATAATCTATCATATATTTAGCATTTATTGGAGAATTAATATCTCCATTTCCAATAACAGGAATATTTACACTTTCTTTGATTTTTTTCAATGTATCCAAATCAAGAGTATCTGGATTAAATCTATCTCTTACTTTTCTTGCATGGATAGTTAAAAATTCCAAATTTGAATTATTGATAATTGCTGAAAATTTTTTGATATCCATTATTTTTTGGAAACCTAAACGAGTTTTTAAAGAGACTGGTTTTGAAGAGTATTTAACAGCAGAATTAATTATTTTTTCTAATAATTCTAAATCTTTTATCAAAAATCCTCCTTGTTCTGCACTAAGAGATCTTGAAGAAGCACAACCTGCATTTATATTAATAACATCATGATTATAACTATTAAGAAAATCTAAAGAATTTTTAAAATCATTAGGATGATTCCCGATCAATTGGATAGAAATAGGTTTTTCTTTTTCAATTAGGGCTAGATGATAATCAATTTCTTTCTGATTTTTGAGGATTCTTTGAGTATATATCATTGGAACCTCTACTAGTCCAATTTTTTGAAATGATCTACAGAATCGTCTATAAGGCGCAGTCGTAACATTTAATAAAGGTGCTAAGAATAGCTTATTACTTAAAGATAATGTACCTAGTTTCATTATGGAAATAGAAGTTTATTTAGTTATGCAATTTATTTATATAAAGGATTGATTTTTAAGAAATGAATAATATTTTTATTAGATAATATTCCATATAATTTGAATTCAGTCAAAAATTTATTTTAACTAAAATAAAAAGATGAAAAACTAAATGAATCAATTTAAACTAGACAATGAAAATATTAATGTTGAATTTCATTCTGGGGATTCATTAAAGATAACTTCTGAATTTAAATTCTATCATAATAAATTAAAATTTCGAAAAGAAATTAATACTCTCCAATTTCTTTTTAAAAAATATTTAGATAATCCACTTCAAGCAACAGGGATTCGAGATTCATATCTAGATGAGGAATATTCGAACACGTTTCTTATTCTGATATTTTCTACCTATGAAAATATTAAGAATCTTAATATATTTATGAAGAAATACAAGGAACTAGAGATTGATCACAGTTGTTTTTTTACAGAATCAAATTCAGAATATATAATACTATTGTCAAAAGATATAGAAGGAATAAAAGAAGGAATTCATATTTTAGAAGATATCTTTAATCAAATATTAACAAAATATTTTGAGAATAGAAATTTTAATGAATATATTCAAATTTTTCCATTTAAAATAAATAATTGTCAAATAAGAAAAAGATAGATAAGAAAAATCAAGTTTTTTTAAAGATTAAAAATGAAAATTAATTATAAATAGAATTTACTTTAATTTACTTAGTAAATTTCCATGGTTTTTGTTTTTTTAATTTATACGCTTTTTCTGCATATTCTTCAATCATTCTATGGGTATTAAAGTAAGCTGCCAGCGATATAGCATTTTTAGCCTTAAAAAGCCATTCATCATGATTCATATATGTTGGGATTACTTCATTTTCTAAAATATCATAAATATCTTGAGCATCTCTTTTCCAATCATTAATTGTTTCATCTTTTGCATATTCTTCTGGAAATTTGCCAATAGCCCAACCTGCAGACTTATTCATATGATATCCTTCAATCCACCATCCATCTAAGACACTTAAGTTTAAAACACCATTCAAAGAAGCTTTCATTCCACTTGTCCCACTAGCTTCTCTATATCTTTCGGGATAATTTAACCAAATATCTACACCAGAAACGAGCATATGAGCTAAATCCATATTGTAATTTTCCATCATAACAACTTTTACTCCATAATTATCATATAAATATTCACCAGCTTCAAAGATCTTTTTTATATAACCTTTTCCTTCTTGATCTTTTGGGTGTGCTTTTCCAGCAAAAATAAATTGTATTTTTCCTTTACATATTTTACCTAAATGATCTAAATCATTAAATATTAAAACCGCTCTTTTATATGTTGCAAATCGACGGGCGAAACCAATAGTTATTAGTTCTTCATCTAATAGATTCCAAGAATGACCCTTTTGATAATTAATTAAATTAAATTTATTTTCAATATGAGCATCAAATAAATCCAAATCATCAATTTCAATTGCATTTTCCAAGATGGAAGGATTCGATTTCCAATTAGGCCATTTTCTATCAAAGATTTGTTTTATTGGTTTTGAAATCCAGAAAGGTAAATGTACACCATTGGTAATAGCATCTATTTCATAATCAGGAAACATTTTTCTTGTCACAATTCCATGTTTTTTCGAAACGCCATTTATATATCTTGCACTATTCATCGCTAGAATCGTCATATTAAGATCTCCATTTTCCATTCCTAATTTAAGCATTTCTGGAGGAAATCTATCAATAAATACCTTTTTTACAAGATCTAAACCAAAACGATCATGACCTGCCGGTACAGGTGTATGAGTTGTAAAAGCTACTTTTTCTTTAACTTTTTCAATATCATTATTGTAATTTCTATATATTTCTACTGTTGAAAAAGCTCCATGTCCCTCATTTATATGATATGTCTGAATATTATTAAACCCTAATGAATGTAATAATCTGACTCCGCCTATTCCTAAGATCATTTCTTGACAAATTCTATTCCATCTCGATGTAGAATCATATAGTGAACCAGTTAATTTATGCATCCATGGTTCATTACCCTCAACATCAGTTGTTAAAAGATATATTGGAATTACATGTCCTGATTGACCAATAACTCGATATAGCCATGCACTTACCTTAATTTCTTTATCTTCTATCATCATAGAAATTGGTTCTTCCACTTTATCAAATTCATAGAAAAAACTCCATTCAATTTCTCTTTCTTTTTGTTCTCCTTTTTCATTAAATAATTGATAAAAGTATCCTGAACTGTAGCATAAACAAATTCCAACCATCGGTATTTCTAAATCTGCAGCAGATCTAACAGTATCTCCTGCTAAAACACCTAAACCTCCACTATATGTTGGGATGTTACTATCAAATGCAATTTCCATTGATATATATGCAACATTCGTATTATCTTTTAAATT
>CAZBEU010000163.1:0-3272 GCA_964491005.1 uncultured archaeon
TTATTTCTGACAGAAGAAGTAAGGGTGTTGCAATTCAATCACTACCTCCAAATCCATATTTAATAGAACATGTAGACATCGAAAATATTGAGACTGTCGAAGTCAGAACTAATACATATTTAAGACCAGACTTTTCACTTTTCTTAATAGATCCAACATATTCATACAATCGACAATTAAAAGCTGAAGAATTAGCAACGGCTGAATACAGTGACAATGGAAGACTATCAACTAATGAAATACTTAAGATCTTGCAATATAATGATGGTACTGATGCCACAATAAACCGACCTCCAAATCCTTATAATCCCTTAGATCCCGCAACTTTAGGATACATAGCAATGAATAAACACTATGTTAAATTTGGTTTAGGATTAGTTAGTGATGATTATGGATTATTATGGATGTAATATCTACATTTAAATCCTTTTTTTTTTTTTTCAAAAATCTATAAATATAATAAAATCTCATATTATAATCAATATATAAGAATATTTTTAATTATTCCAAATTGAGTATCTAAATTGAAAGTAAAGAAAAATAAGAATACTTCACAAGATGTGATAATTCATGAAGCAGGTATTTTATTAAGGGGAGTTCCTATAGTATCAAAGAAATTTTATGAAAATCATGAAGAAGATCTACAATTTATATTAAGAAGTGGTGTTTTTACTGGACTTTTACATTGTATAGACGAAGCAATGTCCCCTATCGAATATATTGAAGGTAATAGATATATTTTTGTTTTTAGCAGAGGTTTTATTAAAACAAATGAATTAGAAGAAAAAGAAATAATTATTGCTTATGCTGTATTAAATAAAATAAATACGATGAATACAGATAAAATAATAAAGAAAAAAATAAATCCTATTCTTGAGATTCTCTTGAATAAATTTATTGATGAAAATACAGGAAAAAATTTCTGTGAAGTCAATCAATTTAATTATTATATTAAATGTATTGAAAATATTTTCAATTCAAAAGTATTAGCTAAATGATTAATTTTATAACTCCTTAATTTATTGAATTTGCAAAATAGGTAATAATTAAAATTATACTTCTAATTTTCTATAATCATGACAACAAATCATAAGAAGAGATTTGAAATTGCAGAAAATTTTTGAAAGATATTTTATCTCGTACGGAAAGAATTTTTTAAACCAAATTATATTCAAGAGAAAAATTAATTGAATAAAATAGATACCTAACCTATGGATAATATAGAAATATACTTCGAATATAGATTTACAGGCCTTTAAAACTCAATTAAATCTGAATAAACCTAAAATAATTCCTGCAACTTATATGATATATCTTCTTTTTTTCACAGAAAGAATATAGAGATCCTTAAAACTAAAAATTTATATATTTTAAGTATCAATATTGATTTGATTAAAAATTATTCTTCTTCATTAAATTATGTAGAAAAGTATTTAAAAATCACTTGTAAAAAAGGATGAACCTTATGATTAGCCAACAAATAGATTTTGAAAGAGTTATTGGTATTTTTATTGTTAATGGAGTTGTAATTTTATTCTTTCTTATTATTTTTATTAAGCTATGGAGAAGACAAAAAAATCGATATAGTATGCTTTTTTCGATGGTCTATCTCTTTAATGCTATCGGATTAGGGTTGAATATTATATATGCATTTTTAACCTCTGAAATACCAATAATAACCTTAGATTTTTTTATGATGTATCTAACACTTATGGGACAAATATTTGCGTTATTATTTAATCTTAATCTCCTAAAATCTATAACAACTTTAACAGCAAAAAAGCAAAAATTAATTTTTATTGGGTATGCAATAGCTCTATTTCTTGCGTTATATTTTCCAATGGATACAACAATCAATGCAGAATTCATACCTAGATATTCATGGACTAAGTTTTTAGTTATGATATTATTTTATTTTGGTGCTTTTTTTATTCCTATTGTATACACAATTATGCTCGTATATAAAACAATCGAGACAAAAGAACTTAAAACAAGATGGCTATTTTATCTTTATGGATATTTATTTTTAGGTTTTGCATTAGCTAATGGATTTTTGTATGCAACTTGGGATAATGAAATTTACAGATCATTTAGCATATACTTTTTGTTAATCTCTACAATTATAGGAGGTTATCTTCTCTATTATGGTGTCGGTAAATCTCTTAAAGGAAAATAAATATTGTTTTTTTTTCTTTTTTTTTAAATATTCTAATATTCAGAAAAGAGGTTTCTTTATTAGAATAAAGGGAGAGAAATATATATAAAAATTGGGAATTATTAACACTTTGGTATAAGCTATTATGGATCAGAAAGAATTTAGAATGTATTCGAATTATATATGCTTAGTTCTTTGAGCACCTACTCCTGGTACTTTTAGTTTTTTAAATTTTTTATTTTTCTTTCGCATTTGTTTTATTGTAAGGATTACATGTTTAGCAACTCCGCCAATTGCATAACCAGCCTTTTTATCTGCTTCTTGAATTTCTCTTATAAATTTCATTATATTTTCATTTGAAATTGACCGTTCAAATTCATATGGGATTTTAGATAATTCTAATTTTAATAGATTGAGTTTTTTATTATATGGATAATCCCCTTGTATGGGACTCCATGGAATTATTTTGTTTGTTTTAATATATTCCTTATATAGTAAGGATCCTGGTACTAGAAAGGCTGGAGCTGGACGCCATTGTATCATTAATTTTTTTTCTTCCCCAAGCTTCGTAGTATATCTTTTTTCAGAATAATGTTTAATTATTTTAAGATCTGATTCCTTATTTCTAATCTCTACATCGATGGAAGAAAATCCAACTATCAACATTGCAATTATATTGATTCCTGCTTGAGAAAAATTATTAATTGCTGCAATATTTTGATCAAGATTTACGCCTTTATTTATATTACATAATTCATCTGCATTAAATGTCTCAAATCCTATCCATGCATCATCAAATCCTGCTAAAGCTGCTTTCTCTGCAAGCTCAGGTGTAATATCTGCTCTAAAATGTGTGCCAAACTTGATTGGAAACTTCTTTTCTATCATAGCATCACATAGCTTTGCGAAATAATCTAGATCATCATTTATTAAGGATTCTCCAAAAATAATATATTTAGGATGATATTTGTCAATTAAAGTATCAATATCATCTATCACTTTTTTTATTGAACGAACTCTAAATCGAGGCCCCATTAAGAACCATTCTCCACAGAATTTACAGCGATTAATACAACCTCTTGATCTATAGGTTGAAGCAATATAATAATAAAATTCT
>CAZBEU010000164.1:0-5979 GCA_964491005.1 uncultured archaeon
TATAAGACACAAAGAAATCTAAAAAAAAAAAAAAAGATGGATAATATAAAAAAAAAAGAGATCAATAATATTGCATTTGAAGTAAATGACCTCATGATGCATTTCGAAGATGTTAAAGCTATTGATGGTATCACTTTTAAGGTTCAAAAAGGAGAATGTTTTGGCTTTTTAGGACCTAATGGTGCAGGAAAAACAACTACAATAAACATCCTATCATGTTATATGAAACCTACAGATGGTTTTGCGAAAGTTGGAGGATTTGATGTAGTAAAGGAACATACTCAAGTAAAGAAGTTGATAGGAATAGTACCTCAAGAAAATATTTTTTATAACGAATTAACGGTTTATGAAAATGTTGTGTTCTTTGGAAAAATGTATAATATTAATAGAAAAATATTAAAGACGCGAGCAAATGAATTAATTGAAAAAGTTGGATTGAAAGAAAAGCAAAAAACAAGAGCAGAGAAACTTAGTGGAGGAATGAAGAGAAGACTAAATCTAATCATTGGATTAGTCCATGATCCAGATATTTTATTTCTTGATGAACCAACTGCAGGATTAGATCCTCAAACGCGTAGATTAATTTGGGATTATATTTTTGAACTTAAACACAGACATAAGACTATCTTTCTTACAACACATTATATGGATGAAGCAGATATCCTTTCTGATAGACTAGCTATATTAGATCATGGTAAAATAATTGCTATGGGGACTTCAGAATATTTAAAAGAAACAATTGGAAAGGGAGATATTCTAAGTTTAAAAATAGAAGGTCCAAAAGAAACTCTTTTAAATTCTATAAAAAAATTAAAGGATCAAGAGGGAATTATTGATGCATATTATCTTGAAGATGAGATGATTACTAGAATTAACGCCATGGATGGATTAGGCAAAATCGGTAAATTTATAAAACATTTTACAAAAGAAGAAAAAGAATTACAGATTGTTGATGTTGATGTTCAGAGGAATAGTTTAGAAAATGTATTTTTATCATTGACAGGGAGATCTTTAAGAGAATAAAGGTGATTTAAAAAATGGTTAAAAAAAAAAAGGAACATTCGGGAGGAAGTTTAGCAAGAATTATAACATTAACAAAAAAGAATTTATTACGTTTTTTTAAAAATCCTAAAGCAATGGGCTTTTTATTAGGAATTCCTATTATGTATTATCTTATCATTGGATTGGTCTTTGGTTCTACTGGAGATCAAACTACTACCTATAATATAGGGTGGGTAGACGATGATACCAGCACAGCTGATTATTCCTTAAATCCCTATTTTAATGTAAGTGAAATAAAGAATATAATAGAAAAAATTGACAACATTAATTTAATTGATTACAACTCTATAGAAAATGCAACTAATGGAGCTCTTGACGATAAAATTGAGGCTTTCGTTTATATCCCAGATGGATTTGAAGCAAATTTAGAAGATAGATATTTTAATCATATTGCTTTTTGGAATAATGATACCAGTTCAGGAAATTATTCTTTAAATATTATTTATGAACTTTTAGCCAATCAATCTTCTTATTTATTCAAACTTTATAATGTTTCTTCTATTGGATCAACAGTATATGCTAATTTTCAAGATTATACATATGATGCTATCTTAATAGTTAATGAAAATTTTAACTATGGATTAGAGAATAATTGGGATGTGAATATGACTTATCATTATCGTGATGGTCTTTCAATTGCTAAATTAGAATATAATAGAAATATTTTATCTAATATAATAAATGGTATTTCATTTTCAATGGGATCCTCATCAGAAATTACAATTCTTTCCGAAATAATTCCAGGAACGTCATTATTTGACCCAATATCTTATGATATTTATTTCCTACAATCTGTTTCATTACAAACAAGAATGGTAATAGAAAATCTTTTTGAAAGCATTATATATGGTGTTATAAACTATAATCCAAATGAAATTAATCTTGAACTTTCAATTGAAAGTATCGGTGGAAGAGAAGTAAACCAAATAACATTTCAATCAGCGGGATTAATCTTATATGGTCCAATGACAATACTTTCATTCGCTATAATAATATTAACAAGTGAAAAGAAGGATGGTATTTATAAAAGATTAGCTTCTAGTGAAGTCAAGAATCATGAAATAATTCTATCAAGCATAATAGCAGATACATTCTTAATATTCATGCAATTAACAATTGGAATATGTTTATTATTTCCATTTGGATGGAATCCTATTATTGCTTCAACTTTAGATGCAATCATCGGTATAGTTCTTGGTATTTTTCTATTCTCATTTTTTATTCTAGCTCTTGCATTTACTTTAACACCAATATTTAAAGATCCAGATACGGCAGGAGGAGGAGTTTGGATAATACTTATTCCATTAATGATGTTATCGGGAATATTCTTTCCACTTGAATATATGGGAGAAAGCCTTCAAGTCATTGCGAATTTCTTACCTACTAGATACGCAGTTCTAATATTCCAAGATTTGCTTTTAAATGGATTACCAGTAACAGATCCCGGAATACTTACCAATATGGGAATACTTATACTTTATTCAATAGGCTTATTTATTATTGGAATATTTGCATTTAGGAAATTCAAAAGATAATTTATTATTTTTTTTTTATTTTTACTACAGAAAAATATTTTTTCTTAAACAAATTTTAATAAAATTCCTTCATGATAATATTTACCATATAAATTATTAAAGATATTTGCCTCAGAATGATAGAGAAAAAAAAATATACACTAGAATATGGTTTATTAATTATAATTTGTGCCTTTCTTCCATCATTTTTAGCTATTTTTTATGGTTATGGAGCAATATTACTTAAATGGAATCTAGGATTAAGATTAGCCGGGATAAATTGGGTTACAGAATGGGGGTTTTCATTAGATCATATATTTGAAATAGTATTTGGATTAATGCACTTAGGATTAGGGATTTTTATTATATACCTAGGATTAGTGGAAAAGAAAAAACAAATAAAATATAATATAAAACCATTTGGATATATTATTATTATTATTACAATTGCAAATATTTTGATATTTTATTGGGAATCTTCATTAATCCAACCAATGCCAATTTGGTTACCGATTACACCCATTATTTTCATTATAATAGGAATATATCTTATTAAAACATATTAGAGTCAGAATTGATTTTAAAATCATTAGCAATTTTCATTGCACATTTTATACCATCAGCTGAAGCGATAGAAATTTGTCTATAATACCCATTTTTCACATCACCAATTTGAAATAATTTTTTTAGCTCTTTTCTTTCTATTTCAAGCTGTTTAATTAAAGAATCGTTTACTACTCGACCTATTGCTATTATAATAATATCAAATTTAAATTTAGAATTATCTATGAATTCTATTTCTACATAAGATTTGTTTCGATTTTTAATAATTTCAAAACTAACAATATGTTTGTTATTAATGATTTTTATTTTATTATCATTTGATTTCACTCGATTTAAAAGAGGTGGTAGACATGAAAATGTACTTTTTCTATTAATAATAGTAAGTTCAGAAACATATTTTACTAATTGTAAGGCATAATCAAACGCAACATCTCCAGCACCAATAATCGCGATTTTTTTATTCTTTATTTTTTCTTTGTCTAATTTTGATGGTTCATAATATATATATTCAAGCTCTTCTAATTTTTTTTCATTATTGATTGATATTTTTTTTGGTATAGTCCCAGATGCATCAATTAAGTAATCTGATTTATAATAATTTATTTTTGAGTTAGCATAAAATAATTCTTTTTCTGAATTCCATGAAATATTGATAATTTCTTCTCTAATCAATCTTATTTCTAAGTTTAATAAATGATTTTCTAATAATTTTACAAATTCTTTTCCATTAATACCTTTTGGAAATCCTAAATAATTTTCAATAAGATTTGCATTAATTGCTAATCCTCCTACGTGATCTTTCTCAAAAAGTAGATTATCTATTCCTGATCTTTTTAATTGAATTGCAGCAGCACATCCTGCAGGACCTGCTCCTATGATTAATACTTGTGTGTAAATTCTATTCATTATATTTTTTCTTTATAATATTATCACTTGTGATTGGAGTAGCAAATCCATGAGTCGCGGCCTTTAATGATGATAAATGCAGCTCTTCATTTTGACTAGCGATACAATCAATAACCATCCAAACAAAAAAACCTCTGCAGAAAGCCGATCTTGCTGTCGTTTCACAACATAATTGTGTAATAACACCTGTAATTACTATATGTTCAATATTTAGATTTTCTAATATCTTTTGAAGATTAGTTCCAATAAAACTATCATAGGTAGATTTCTTAATAATAATAGAATTATTAACCTTCAATAAAGGATGGATTTCTGATAAAGGATCGCTAAAATTAAGCTCATTTCTCCCCCACCATTCTTTCATTTTTGATGATTTGATTATAGTTGTATCATCTATACCATATCTTGTAAATATCACAGGTCTATTATTTTCTTGAAAGTAACTAATTACATTATTAATCGAACTAATTATTAATTCACCTGTCGGTAAATACGCATGTGAAGAAGCATCCAAAAAATAGTTTTGCATATCAATTACAAGAAGAGCTACTTTATTTAATTGAAAGGATAGAGATTTTTTATTAAAATGATATTCCCTTAGGATTTTAACCCACTTTTCAACTTTCTCAAATTTATTCTCTTTTGTTAAATATACTTCCTTTTTTAAAGAACTCACAAAACTAGTCAATTTTCATAAAAAAATAAATTTTGTGTAAAAATTAAAAATAAAAAAAAAAGTTAAATTGCTATTTTTTAGTTTTTTATTACTTCTACAATTATATTATAGGAGGTGGTAAAGTAGGGATTTGTCCAACATAAAATTGAGCAATTAATAAGGCATCAACTATATTGATTGAACCATCTTCATTTACATCTGCTTGCTCTATGTAGAAAGGCTCTGGATTTTGTCCTACATAATATTGAGCAACTATAAGAGCATCAATTACATTAACATCTCCATCATGATTCACATCACCAAGTTGGTATTGTTCTACTTCAACGCTACCATCGATTGCATTAGGAATTCCGATTGTATTTGTATCAGTATCTACTAATGTATCAATTGTTAAGTTTAAAGTTGTTTTTCCTTCACCAATAGCTTCCCAAGTAATTGTTAATAAGTGTAATTGACTATCTGGACCAACACCCAATGCTTCAAATCCAGAAACGGAAATTGTACCTTCATCATTGTTGACGTTGACAGCAGCTAAAAATCCCTCGCTACCTGCGATAATACCATCATTATCTCCTTGGACAATTATAATGCTAGAATCCCAAATAATATCAAATCCATAGGCCCCTAAATTTTGATTCCCAGTATCGACATATATCTCTGTTGTAAAAGTGTTGTCAACTTGTTGAGTTGTAACTGCACTGAACCACACATCACCGCCCTCAACATTGATTTCTGTTACAATCAAATTGACTGAGTCAGAATCAGTGAGATCAGCAGCATCATTGACAGTACATGTATATGTATAGGTTCCTGCTGAGAGCCCATCTACATTAATGATTATAGAACTTCCAGAGCTCCAAGAGCCAAATGCAACTTGTTGACCATTTTGTGTAATTGCATAGGTTGTTGGATTATCATCTGTTGCTGTCCATATTATTGAATTTCCAGTTTCCCCTTCTTGATAACTTATATCTGCAGGAGAATTTATAGATGGAGGATTTTCTATTGGAACTATTGAAGGCTCAATACCCCAAACAAGATCTCCTTGATAATAAACCGTTATATATTGATGATCTGTATAGTCTGTGAGAGAAGCATCAAAGGAATGATCATTTGATTGATCAAAATCAACATTAGAATTCCTCCCAATTCTGTTTTGAATATCTCCTGTATTTGCTCCTATTGGAAGGAAGTTGGCAGAACCATCACCACCTAACCATGTGGGAACAGTTGCAGATGATGTAAATCCTATCTCTA
>CAZBEU010000165.1:0-2733 GCA_964491005.1 uncultured archaeon
AAAGATTCTTAGTGTTATAAATCAAATCATTGATACAAGTTACTTATTTTCCTTATAAATAAAAATCGTATTAATAATTATCAAAGTATATAAAAACTTCAAAAGATTTAATTAAGCAGATATAAATTTTGTAGTCATGAGGAAATGACAGAAACTACTAATAAGAAAAATCAAAATATCAAAGATGAAACAGCTGAATCATTAATAGCAAAAATTAGAAAGTCTGCCAATTATTGTTATAGTTGTAATAAATGTACAAATGTATGTCCGGTATCTCCTTTGGGGCTGTTTTATCCTAGAAATTTGATAATGGACTTAATTTTTTCATCTTTAGATGAGGCTTTAGAAAATAATAATATTTGGTATTGTCTAACTTGTGGACAATGTGATGTTTATTGTCCTATGACAAAAGGCAATACAGGTGTTAATATAGTTAATATTATTAATGAATTAAGATCTCTAACACAAAAAAATGAATATTTAAAGGATACACTGGTTAGTTGTCATCATGAAAGAATATATTCCAGTCTTCCAAAACTAATGGCCGATAATAAAATAAAAATTACTAATAAATTAGGATTCTTGGAGGGAACAGGCTTAAAAATAAAAAAAAAAGGGGATACTGCATACTTTTTAGGATGTATTCCTTTTTTAAATGGTACTGCTCCATGTGTTGTTGGATGTCCTGCTGGTGTTGATGTACAAGGATATATTTCATTAATTTCAGAAGAAAAATTCCAAGAAGCTATTGATCTTATTAGAGAAAAAAATCCTCTCCCATATTTATGTGGAAGGATTTGCACAGCTCAATGTGCATTAAATTGTAATCGTCAATATTTTGATGATCCTATTGCAATAAGAGAATTAAAAAGATTTGTATCTGATTGGGAATCAAAACATCCTAACCAAAGTAAAATAAAACCTGTTGACCAAACGAGGGAAAAAGTCGCAATTATTGGGGCAGGACCTGCAGGATTATCAGCAGCTTATTTTTTAGCTAGATTAGGATATAGACCTACGATTTTTGAAAAAGGAGATAAAATTGGAGGTGTTGTAAGATATGGAGTTCCTCAATATAGATTATCTGATGAGGCTCTTAAATATGATATTGAATTTATAAAGAGTATGGGTGTAGAAATAGTTTTAAATACTCCCTTTGGTGTTGATTTAACTCTTAAAGATATAGAAAATAGAGGATTTAAAGCAGTTTTCATTGCAGTTGGGTTATATGTTCCACGTACATTAAAACTTGAAGGTGAAGATCTACCTAATGTGGATGTAGCACTTGATTTTTTATTAGAACGAAAATACAAATGTGCTGAAAATTTAGAGGAATTTAAAGGAAAGACATTTGGAATAATTGGGGGTGGAGCAGTAGCAGTTGATGTTGGTGAAACAGCAATTCGATTAGGTGCAAAAAAAGTAAATCTTGTAGATATTCTTACTGAAGAAGCTTTAAAAAATGTTCTTAAAGATCTACATCATGCTGAGAAAGAAATCATGGAATATCATTTTGAAACATCGACTATGAATATAAAAAAAGAACCAAATGGCAAATTAGCCTTAAATTGTTATAAAATACAATGGGGGGAACCAGATCCAGAAACAGGGAGAAGATCAATAAATAAAATAGAAGATTCTGAATATAAAATTCTTGTTGATCATATAGTTATTGCTATTGGTCAAGGGCTCGATACTGAACCTTTAGATATTGCTACGGACAAAAAACTAAAAATCGAAAGAGGAAAAATATACGTGGATGAATTAACCTATGAAACTGGGATTCCTGGTGTATTTGCTGGAGGGGATATAATAAGTGGTTCATTGATGTGTGCTGTTGATGCAATTGGAGATGGAAGAGAGGCAGCTTTTTCTATTGATCGATATTTAAAAGGTCTAAACTTAAAAGAGTATAGAATTCGAAAGCAGAATTTAAAAAGATCTCCAATACCAAAAAAGAATATTCAGATAAATTCATGTCAAATAATGAACTTCCTTCCAGAAGATCGACGATTGATATGCTTTGATGAAATGGAATTAGGATATACAAAAGAGCAAGCTATTAAAGAAGCAAATCGATGTTTAAATTGTAATTGTTGTTGTAGTTCTGATCAAATTCCTGAAGACTTTGAAAAATCTCTTGATTCATCTGGAGTTATGATATGTAATTATGGAAACCAAGATAATTGGAAATCAATTAATTCACCAGATTATTTAGAAATACCAAAAAGTGTTATTGGACTATTAAATCAAAATAATATAATTCCAGTAGTTTTAAATGATGAAAGGTGTTGTGGTCATGATATATTAGCAAGAGGAGATTTAGACTCTTTTAAACAACTCGCAGACTATAATGTCAAATTGTTTAAAGATGCTGGAGTAAAAAAAATAATCTTTAGTTGCGCAGAGGGATATTATACATGGAAGAATAATTATAAAGCTTTATTTAAAAAGGAGGATTTTGATTTTGAAATATATCATATTACAGAATATATTATTAAAGAAAAACTGATTGAAAATACAAATTTTCCTCAATTAGATAAAATAAGAGTAACATATCATGATGCCTGCAGACTTGGAAGATTAAGCGGGATATATGATGAACCACGTGAAATATTAACACAAATTCCTGGTATTGAACTTGTTGAAATGAAAAACTCTCGAGAAGATGCTGATTGTTGTGGTATTAATGCTTATATTAATTGTGATCAAACAACAAAGAATCTTCAAAAA
>CAZBEU010000166.1:0-10519 GCA_964491005.1 uncultured archaeon
AAAGAATAAAAAAAGAAAATATAGATATCATTAATCTAAACTAAAGCTTTTATTAAAGCAGTATAATCTCTTAGAGATATTTGAGTTGCTCCTTTAGATCCACCAATATGAGTAAACCATTTATCTTTATTTTTGATAAATTTAAGTTTATGAACAAGTTCTTTAAAATCAATAGTTTCATCAAAAAACTCTATTTCATTAATTTTAAATCTAAAACGATAATCTTTATCTATAAATAATTGATCATATTCTTCGAATTTCTCCTCTACATTATAAAGAGCCTTTATTTTTGAAATTCCATTTATATATACTAGTATTTTATCATTTGGCATGATTTTATTAAAGGTCTTTTGATTATCTGTTCCAATGATATTTTTCGATTTTATAATTTTCCAGTTTTCCTTACTGACAATAAATAAAAAATAATTTACATTTTTTAACATAAAAATATACACCATTAGTTTCTGCTAATTAATTTAAATAAATAATAACATATATTTTTTATGCTTATATCTTAAAAAGATTCGAATTTTACCAAATTAAAACATTTTTTGATGATTATTTATTTAATTAAAAGATTTTCTAACGAAAATATTAAATAAATTATAATCTATATAATAGATATTTTTAACAAATAATAAGGCTTTATTCAAAAAAGTTTAAAAGAAATTGTTAATAGAAAAAAAGATATATCTGTATTTTTATAGAGTGAGTATATATAAATGGTCTCAATATTTATTGTTGAAGATGATGAATCTTTAAGTATTTTGTATAAAAAAGCTTTAATCTTAAATGGATATGATGTTATAGCTTTAGCAAAAAATGGACAAGAAGCGGTGAATATATTCAAAGAACTTCAAGACAAGCCAGATATTATTTTAATGGATCATAGGATGCCAATAAAAAATGGTTTAGAAGCTACTAAAGAAATACTAAAAATTAATAATAATTCTAAGATCATTTTTGCCAGTGCAGACTCAAGTATTAAAGAAGAAGCGATTTCAATAGGAGCTACTAGTTTTAAAAATAAACCTTTTACGCTTAATAAATTAATACAGAATATTGAAAAAGTAGTAAATCTCGATAATATGAAGATTTAAAAAAAAGTTCCTTTTAATCAGACTCAAGTTAATTAAATAATAGATTAAATTACAAATTATCTCTATCTTATTTCCTTTTATAAATTTTTATACTTTTTCATAAATTATTGATATTATATAAAATGAAATAAATCAATTTATAAAAAATTTTTAATAAAAATTAACTAAAGGTTTTATTTTTGAGTGATTTAGAAGGATTAACAAGAAAATTATTGGAAAAAGGATATTCAAAAGAAAGAATTATTAAAAGATTAGTTAAAGAATATCTCGATTTTAAAGATATAGAAAAACATTTAGCATATATTTACGCTAAAGCTATTTATGAAGAATGCGAAAAGAGTGATATATCACAAGTTTCAGATCCTTTTATTAAAGATATGTTAGAGATACCTGAGGCAAAGATAAGTACAGGAAAACAAGGAGTAGGATGTAGAGGGGCAGGAGATTTTTTTGTTCATAAATTACTTGGTAAATTATCTAAAACTAACGAAATACCATTGCTTGCCCCAAGTGCTTTGGATGATGCTGGAGCGGTTCGAATAAGAGATATAAAAGGATATGAAAAGAAGGAAGAAATTAATAATAATCTAATAATAGTATCAAAAATGGAAGGTATTCATTCAAGACTTAGTGATTTCCCTTTTTTATGTGGTTTTCACGTAATTTGATGTAATTTTCTTACATAAGCGTATCGAGAGCCACATTAAGAGATTTGTATGTGAAAGGAGCAAAGCCAATTTCTATTATGGTGGATATTCATTTAGGAGATGATGCCGATATTGGAAAATTGTTTGATTTTATGGCGGGTATCACTACGATCTGCCAACTTGCGAATGTCCCTTTAACCACTGGATCAACTTTAAGGATAGGGGGAGATATGGTAATTGGAAATAGGATTACTGGAGGAATTGGAGGCATTGGGATAACAAATAACGAGTTATATGCAAGAAGAAATATAAAGTTAGGAGATAAAATATTAATGACAGAAGGAGCTGGAGGAGGCACAATATCAACCACAGCTATTTATTCGGGAAATCATGAAATTATAAAAGAAACTATGAATATCAAATTCTTAGAAGCTTGTGAAGTTTTATTAAATTCGGATTATAAAAACAAAATTCATACTATGTGTGATGTCACTAATGGAGGGTTACGAGGAGATCTTTATGAAATAAATTATGAAGCAGATTGTGGAGTTATTGTTAATGAAAGACATATCAAAGATCTTGTAAATCCTATTGTATTAGAACTATTAGAGACCTTAGGAATTGATTATTTAGGAGTTTCACTTGATTCTTTATTAATTTATTGTTGTCCAGAAGATTCTGAAGGGATTATTGGATTATTAAATAAGAATAAGATAAAATGTAATGAAATAGGATATGTTGATAATTCTAAAACAGTCTCAATTATTTTGGAAGGGAAAGAATCAAAAGATTTTTTACCAAAATTTAGAGAGTCAGCATATACACAAATTAAAAAAGAGATAGGGGAAGAAACTCCAAAAACAAAAGAAAAAATGGAAGAAAAGATAAATAATGCTGCTGATAAGGCTTTAGAAAAGCGTAATAAAATTATTAATTTTATAAAAAATTTTAATAACTAAAGATAATATTTGTATTCATAGATGTTTTGCGATTTTTGTGGAAATCAAATCACAATTGGAACTAGATTTTGCGACAAATGTGGAAGAAGAGTAAGTTCAGTATCCTCTCAACGAGAGGGAATAGAATTGAAAGAGCAAATTTTTGAACCAAATACATATCAAAGTTCTATTTTTGAAACTGAAAACACTTTATATATTTTTGATATGAAAGATAATATAATTTATAATGAAAAAAATGAAGTTATTGGTAAATTTGGAATTAAAGATGCGTCTCTGAATCTAATTGGTGAAATTTATGATGAAAAAGAAGGATTGGTTATTAAAATATCTCCAATACTATTATCAATCTCAAAATCATACAAAATAGCGGATGTAAAAGGTAATATTATTGCCAAAATAAAGAAAACACCTTTTTCAACTTCTTTAATGCAATTTTTTATAGAATCTCCTTATAAAGAGAAATGGTTTGGAATTTATAGAACAAAATCTTTTACATATAAAGTTAAAAGCTATGCTTTAAATAATCAGATTGTTGCAGAATTTGGCCATCTAAACAATTTTAAAGAATTGATATTAGATTCAAAAAATAAAAATTCCAGATATAACTATTTGTTAAAAATAATTGATTCTAAAGTTGATCGAGCTATATTAATAAGTACATTTTTAGTAAATTATTTATATTTTCATAATAGCTAACTAATTCTTAGAAATAGTATTTAAATTAACACAATCATTAAACCAAATTATTTTGATTTAATCTCGTTATATATAGTTATATTGATTAAAAGAAGCCATATACATAAGGATAAAAATATCATCCATTCCAAAAATGGCTTTGTTAAGAATTCAGGATTAATAATAAATAATATCCCAAAAGTAGGCGTGCTACATATCATAAATAGTCCAATCATACGATAAAATATTGTTTTTTTTAAAAGTAAAACAGTACCTATGAAATAAGCTGTAAAGGAAAATGAACCAAATACAATATAAGAAAATAATAAATGGAGCCCCAATTCGGTTGTTCTATCTTCACTAAATAATCCAATACCAAATAATCCAATAGTAGAAAGTAAGAGAAAAAAATATCCTACTATTACTAATATTCTCATTATAAAATGAAATATTCTCCAATTAAACTTTTCAATCACTTCGGGTTTTCGAAAAATAATTTTAGCAAGATATGTAAATACAGGGATAAGAATAATAGCTGTAATCATTGCACTAATATCTAAAAAATATGGTGTGGGAGTATAATCTTTTGATCCTAGATCAGAAATATAATTATTCCATATATTATAGCTTTCAGGTCCAAAAAAGAATGCTATAATTATACCAAAAATTAATCCAAACAGAAATATTGAAGGTGAGAGAATAGTACAAAATCTAACTATCTTTTTATTTGTTAATCGTATGTTTATTTGATGAAAAAATCTAAAAAATAAATTATTTTTATCCATATTATTAATTTTTTATCTTTTATTTTTCATTAATTTATTATTGATTTTTTATAATAAAACAATAAAAATATAAAAATCTAGACATAAAGAAAGATAATACTAAAAAATAATAAAATAACTAAGATCTGAAAAATTTTAAAATAATATATATACAATAAAAATTAAATACTAGCGAATATAAAAGCAACTAATCCTAAGAAAGCTCCAACTTTCAATAATAAGCTAATTCTTTTGAATTCGCGAGCTTCTAAATTACTTATTAGAGAAAAGAATGTTACAATGATAACAATGACCAGCCCAAAACTCATAGTAATTAAGAATAGAAAAGGATTGATAATTTTGGTAAAGATTGGTAAAATAAAGAAGATAATAGCAAGAATATCAAATATTATTGAAATATACAGCGCAGATTTAGTACTTGTCAGAATTGCTAAGGTTTTTACCCCTTCTTTCTTATCTCCTTCTATATCTTCACATCCCTTAACAACCTCTCTTCCTAAAAGTAAAAAAAAGGAAGTTAGAAAGAAATAGAATATATAGATAGGAATTGAAGAGCTATTTAGAACTGCACCATATATAAGACCAATTGAAAAAGAGAGACTAACTATTATATTTCCTGGAAAACCACTTTTTTTCCCCCAAGCAGCATATATCCATCCAATACATCCAAATAATACAGCAATAATAACATTTAAAACACCTAAATTTAATATAATACTGTTTATTATTGCTATAATTATACCCCCCAGAAAAGTCGATAAAAATAGAATTTTAGCCTGTTTTAATGTAATATCTCCTCTAGGAATTGGACGATTTGGTCGATTAATAAGGTCTATTTCCAAATCATATATATCATTTATTATCATCCCTGATCCTGCAATCAGAAAATAAGTAATAGAACCAAGAATTAAATTGGTGATTAGATCAACAAAAGGAATCCCTTTTCTAGTATTCAATAATCCAATAATAACAGTTAAACAGCCAATTAAATCATTAATAGGACGATAAATTTCAATAGCAGCTTTAATTTTCATCTTATCTCTTTTAGTTTATAAAATATATTTTATAATTTATTTTATAAGATATGATTTTTTTTTTGTTTTTCCAACTTCTTTTATTTCATCAATAATAGGTTTTAGAGATTTTCCTTGATCTTCTAAGATATTATCTTCAATAAATGTCCCCATAACGATAATATCAGCACCTGCTTCAACAAATTGTCTCGCATCTTCTTTCGTAGTTACTCCACCACCAGCAATAATTGGAATAGAGAGAATTTCGGATGCAAGTGAAATATGTTTTATGGGGATTCTTTGACCACCTGATCCTGCTTCTAAATATACTAATTTAAACCCTAACATTTCTGCTGCTAAAGCATAGGCGGTTGTTAATTTGGGCCTTTTCCTTGGTAAAAGTCTTGCTTTTCCAATCCATCCTGCGATAGCACCAGGTTCGATAATTAGATATGCCATAGATATATAATCTAATCCCGTCATTTTTATTGTATAAGAAGTTAATGCTTGTTGACCAATAATAAAATAGGGATCTTCTGAATTTAATAAAGACATAAAAAAAATAGCATCAGCCTTAGCAGAAATATTAGTTGCACCTCCAGGAAAAATAATAATTGGGATATTAACTTCTTTCTTGATCATATCTATAGTTGTATCTACGAAATTTTGATCAAAGATGGTACTACCTCCAATTAATATCGCATCACTTCCAGCGTCTTCCGCATACTTAGCCATATTCGCTGCTTTAATTGGATTTTGCCTGGTTGGATCTGGATCAATCAAGGTGAAATGAAGAGCTCCATCTTGATTGATTTTTTCTATAATATATCTATAGATAGATTGGTTTTTTTTTTGATCTAATAACATATCCACCATTAAAAATCACTTCAAGATATTATTTATTAATTTTTACATCCACTATCATTTTATGGATTTTATCATATACATTTTTTACTTCTTTTTTCCAGTCTTCAAATTGATTATAACTTCTTGGAAAATTTTCATAAAGAGTATATATATCTTTCATTCTTAACCGAAGATAATTAAGATCCAAGAGTAATTTTGGTTTTGAAATTCCTTTAAAAGCCTTGAAAGCCATATCCCATAAAGAAAGAGTGATTCCTCCTGTTTCGGCTATTTGCAATATTTCTGATGCTGTTAAAAGTTCCTTTCCTAAACCAAAATTCAAATCCGTATTGCTCAATGTTTGAAGCACTCTTCTTAATAGATCTAAAGCAGCAAATTCAGCTCCAAAATTAGTCATAACTTTAATATTATAATCCCATAATTTGTTAATAGAACAATCACGACTCTGAATAGCCCCAGCAGCAGTTATTGCTGCATAAAACCCTGCTCTCATTGAAGGATCTATTCCACCCCCATGTAAAGGATTTACTTGAAGTGCAGCATCGCCAACAAAGATTATTCCATTAGCAATACATGACCATATAGGACGCCTGACAGGACACACACCTCCACCAGAGGATTGAATTTCAATATTTGATGATTTTACATATTCTTTAAAAACATTTTCATGATAAAGTTTTTTAACTTTTCCTTTATAATCCATAAAGACACCTATACCAATATTAAAAGAATGTTTATTTTTAGGAAAATACCAAATATATCCTCCTGGAGCTTTTTCCTGATCTAAAATAATAGATATATATTCCAAATCTTCTACATCTTGATCTTTAGCTGGAAAATTTATTATTTCTCTATAGCATAAAATTGCGTCATCTTTTGAAAAATCTTTTTCAATTTTATCAAATTTAATTTTTTTTCTTAAAGGGGAATGTAAACCGCTTGCATCAATTACAATTTTTGATTTTAGATCTATTTTTGTTCCATCTTTTAATTTAGCAGTTACTCCAATTACAGTATCATTATCATATATTAAATCTAAAACCATTGTTTCATCTAAAAATTGTTTAACACCTGCATTTAAAGCATCATTTAACAATCTTTGGCCAAATTCTACTCTATCTACAATATATCCAGTTTGTCTAGGATCTATCATAGTAATACATTTAGTTCTATCAGGAGAATATAGTTTCACTCCTTTAATTGTACAAGAGAGTTCTTTTCCACTTGGATGTTCAATTTTTAGAAAATCAAATACTTCTCTTCCTACAGCATCTCCACAAATTTTATTTCCTATTCTTTTTCTTTGCTTTCGATCTATTAAACATACATTTAATCCATTTTTAGCAGCAAAACGTGCAGCAATCGCTCCGCCTGTGCCTGCTCCCACAACAATAACATCAAAAGTATTTTCTGAATATGCCATTTTAATACCTATATTTATTCATTTATTTATTAAAAGTATCATAAGAGATAAAAATTACCTTATATTCTAAAATTGTATTTTTAAATATTCTATAAGCAATAAATTAGTATATAGATACTTATTGATACTTCTCAAAACTATTGTACTGAAAAAAATAAGATATTATTTAATATTAATCACATTTAATCGAATATTACAAATAAGATATTAAAAATTTATAAAAAGAAAGGAAGGGAGAAGATTTTAAAAGAAAAAAGAAATATCTGAAAACTCTCCTAATCCATACCTAATAATGCACGCATGCCTGGATATTGAGAAGCAGCTAACTCCTTGCTAATTGTTTCAGCATATTGATGCACAATTCCTATTGCGATCAGCAGCCCTGTTCCTGAAGTCAATGCACCTAAACCATCAGCAAAGAAACTCAGCAGGCCAATTATAATTCCATTAAGTATGATTAACGTTGGGATATATCTTTTCAATATTCTCTCAATAATCTTTTCTGAACTCCTAAAACCTGGTATTTGCATACCTGAATTGATAATTTGACCAGCTACATCTCTAGGAGCAAGTCCACTTACAGAAACCCACATTTTTCCTAATTTAATACATAAATATATAAAAATTGGTAGATAGAATATAATTCTAATAGGATCTGCTGTGAGCTGCCCTAATCCTCTAGGAGGTGTTAAATAATAAAGTAATCCATAAACGGGGTTCAGGTAATTTCCTCCTGAATCTGAACCCGTTGAAGTTGGTTCAAACTTTCCAATTAAATCTACCCAGAAATCAGGCAATACATTTCTAAGGAGTCCTTGTGGAGCACATAGCCATTGTCCAAAGAATAGAAATGTTGCATAAAATGCATTAACTAATATTACTGGAATATTAGAAACATATAATAATTTCATTGGATACTTTCCTTTAAATCCTTTATATCCTTTATATTGCAATGGTATTTCAACTCGGGTAGATTCAAACCATATTACAATAACAAATATTATCAAGGTCATCATGGACCCAAGAAGCGACGGTAGTTGTCCAACACGGTTCCACAGCGTCCCTAAAGTTGTATTAGGATCATTATCAAAGAGAACTTGGAAAAAAGCTATTACAATTCCACGATATAATCCGTCTGATCCTGCCCCAGTAGCTGGAATAAAACAAAAAAGATTCCAAAAGATCTGTCCTGCAATATTTGCTGCAATAAATAATGAGACACCACTTCCTAAACCCCAACCTTTTTGAAGTAGTTCATCCATTAAAATTATTAAGATACCAGCAAAAAATAATTGGAAAAATATAAATATACCATTAGAAAGACCAACATCTCCAAATTGACCCCCTAAAATATACATAAAAGCATTAAAGGACGTGAGGATCATAGATAAGACTTTTTGGGTTCCACTAAATAACGATCTATCATAAGGATCATTCAAATCTATATTGACCATTTTTGATCCTTGTAATAGTTGCATAATTAAACCAGCAGTTACAATAGGTCCAATACCCAGTTCTGTGAGTGTTCCTCTTGAACTTGCAAGAATAACTCTCAGCCAAAAGAAATAATCCGTAGATTTTTCTAATGAAACACCATATAAAGGAACATGGGACATAACAAGATATACTATTAGAATAATTATTGTCCAAATAAATTTTTCTTTAAATCTAACCTCTCTTTGAGGTTGTTTAATCTCGGGCATTACCCTTACCATCGGAGAAAAGAATTTTAAGAATTTTCCAGTCATAATTTTTCAAGATATCTTTAATTAAACAAATCTATTTTAATAAGATAAATTTTCATGTACTCATTTTATGAAATTTAATTAAAAGAGATAAATCAAAATCTAAAAAAAACCTTTTGATTTGGAGATCAGTATTTTGAGAGTTTGCATTTTCTTTATATAAAATCTTTTGCAAATGGTTTTAGACGTAAGTAGAAATAATCTTAAAAAATAAGAAAAAATAGAAAAAAATTTTTAACTAAATTTTTATTTTTATACTATTTTATCCAAGGTTTAGTACCTTAGATAACATTTATTTAGAAAAGGCTTCCGATTCCAGTAGGTTCTTCTTCTTCTTCCTCTTCTTCTTTCTTTGCTTCTTTCTTTCCAGGTGTTTTAGTTTCAACCTGAGGAGCTGCAGCAGGAGCTACTGCTACTGGAGCCGCAGAAGCAGAACTTAAAATAGTTTCAATATCTGTTTCTTTTAATCCAGCAACTAATTTTGTAATTTGTGTTTTATCTGGTTTAAGATCAGCAGCTTTTAAAACTTTTTCAATATTTGCTTCTGAAACATCCTTTGATGCTTTATAAAGTAGAAGCGCAGCGTAAATACTTTCCATAATATAACCTCTTTATTTTTAATATTAATTATTTTTCATTTATTTATTCAAAAAAAAATCAACCAAATAAACCTCCAATACCTTGGGGTTCTTCATCATCATCTTTTTCTGGTTCTTTCGAATCTTCCTTAATGACTTCTTTTTCATTTGAGGTAGAAACAACAATACCTTCTCCAAGAATCATTGCATTTATTAAATTAGCATTAATTTCTGCCCTTTGAATATATTCACCCAATATTTTTTCATCAAATATTGGCATTTCAAAAAGTAAAGCTAATGCTTCTCTATGTGCTTTTTGAATTAGTGGAGATATAGTCTCTTCATCTAAAATTTCAAATTTAATCGCTAATGTTTTTGCTTCAATGTATGATAATGCAATATCTTCTCTCAGCTCATCAATATCTAAATATAAAACCTCTGGAGGAACAAGTTCACCATCAGTCCAAGCAATATCTATTTTTATAACAGATTCTATTGGTTGAACACCTAATTTTTTCAAAACTGAAGCTTCTTTTGTTGTGACAATATCACCAACATGATGAGTTACTGTATCTTCTCTGATATGAATTGTATCATTACTTATCATTGTTGGTAATCTTAATGTCATATTAAGTTCACTAATGACTTGTCCAGTTGGTAATCCAGTATCTCCAGCTGGAACAATAATGTCTACAGGAGTTACTTGCCCAGGTTTAGCAGGTACCAT
>CAZBEU010000167.1:0-2382 GCA_964491005.1 uncultured archaeon
TGTAAAAATAAATACAGAAATAAGCTGATATTTAGAGGATTTTTAAAAATAAAAAAATAAAAATTGAGCATTATGAGTAGTTTGGATAAAATTGATAAATGGGGATTGAATTATATTAGGAAAACAAGATTTTATTTAGAATTAAGTGCATTTTTTCCCATTTACATTGTTATTGTGGGAATAATTAATTTTGTCTTCTTAACTTACGTAAATATAACTTCGATAGAATCTCAAAAAGTTATTCCTATTCATGCAATCATAGTATTCACGAGCTTTGTTCTGATATTTGTTTTCTCTTTATTACAATTTTTATTTTTAAGAAAATGGAATATTAAAATCAAAGAATATAATAAAAGAATAAAAACAGATAATAATAGAATTTTTAATTATGAAGATGAGAAAAATCACAAAAATTTAGCTAACAAACCCTCATTAACAGATATTTTTTATGATGTTTTAAATCACATGGAAAAAATAAGAATATTATTTATTTTCCTTAATATTGTTTCGATAATTTATATTTTTTATAATATTATGATTTTTATTAGATTATTTGTTTTTTTAAAAGCACCGATTATAATGACTTTTAACATTATTCGATATCTTAATATTAGCGTAGCTATTGTATTAGTATCATATTTAATATATATGTGGTACCATTTTACCAAATGGAATATAAAACTAAAAAAAATCAAGAATTATGAAAAAATGGTTACCAGAGAGCTTAATTTATAAAAAAATGAATATTAGTCAAGTATAGTTTAATTCTTACGAAATATATATCTTAAGACATCAATTTCATAAATAACTCTTCATCTTCATCAATAGCAGCAGTAACATAAGGAGATACGGGTCCATTTCCTAAAGCCATTATTCGAATTTTAGATCCTAATTCTGGTACAATAGCATTTCCAACTTTTAATTGGGCAGTTGAAGGAATTTCATTTGATATTGTTGAGACTATACTATCCATTATAGATAAAGTAAGATGATGATTTCCAGAAATAGACACCAAACATTTGTCAATTTCATTCGCATCTAATTCTAATAATGGATTATGAATTGCTAATTTAGATTTTGAGATTATATCAGATTTTTCCCCAAGAGATTCAGTTATTCCAATTAATCCAGAAGGATACTTCCCTTTCTTTTCAAATACTCTTTTAACATCTGCAAAATCAATATTAATTAATCCACAACTATTTACTAAATTTACAACTTCTTTTATACTTCTTATGATGATCTCATCCATTATTTTAAATCCAGTAATTAGGGGGACTTTAGGTAGTATCTTTACAAGGTTATTATTTGGAAAAGCAATCATTGTATCTGAAAATTCAGCTAAATTCTTTAGACCTAAGTTTGCTCTAGAACTTCTTTCATATCCTTCAGAATTAAAAGGGATTGTACAAAAAGATACAACAATGGAACCATTATTTTTAGCTTCTTTTGCAATAATTGGAGCAGCTCCAGTACCTGTACCTCCACCTAATCCACATGTAATAAAAACAATATCTGATTTTAAAGAGGAGTTTAATCTTTTTATATCCTCTTTAGCTGCTTCTGCTCCTATAGAAGGATCATTCCCTGATCCTAAACCATTGCAAGTCTCTTTTCCTATTAGAATTTTATAATCTGAATTTGAATAATATAAATCATGGGCATCAGTATTAACATTAAGAGTTTTAGCACCATCCAAATTAATCTCTTGAAGTCTAGAAATTGTATTATTTCCTGCTCCACCAACACCAACTATTTTAGATCTTATTTTGATGACATTTAATAGATCAGCTAAATAATCATCGTTATCATATTTTTTATTATAAATATTCCCTTGTTTATTCATTTGAGCGACATTGTTAAATCTTGATCTCACATTAGAATTAATTCGAAATAAATCAGATTCAAGTTCGTTATCTTTATTTGATTCCAACATTATAATCTGAAAACTCTAAATTTGAATTTTAGGTATATAATATTCAGAGTTATATTCCAGTAATATTTGAATGTAATATGGGAATATTATCATTGGAAATTTCATAGATAAAACAAAAAGAATAATTTCTAAATAGCAAAATAGATAGCATTTATTTTTTATTTTAGTATTTAAATTAATAAATCAAAGGGTTCTTGATAGTTTTAAAATATGAATATATATAAATAAATTTCATATAGTTCCTACTATCTTTCTCATATTTCATATCTCCCTGTTTTTATTGGAATTTCTTCGTAGTTTGAAATTAAATCAGAAATTTTCTTTACTCTATCAATTTTAAAGAAATCTTTAATAGATTATTTACAAAACCATTAAAGGAGAGAAGGAATAAAAGAAGAGAAGAAGATGTAAATAAACATCCAATAGAATGAATATATAACATAAAA
>CAZBEU010000168.1:0-4910 GCA_964491005.1 uncultured archaeon
AAATTGAAAATAGATTAAAAATTCTTCAGCTCTTAATAAGATAGCAAATATAAGTACACAAAATCCAATATAAATTAATATAATACGATTTTTAGCATTTTCTGGGATATTTTTAATTATTTTAATATGGGCATAAGTTAAAAAGATTATACCGATGAATATACTTAAAAATATCAAATTTTGTTCTATAATATCGGGTATTGAAAATGTAATAATGATCGAAAATATAATTGCTAACGATAGTACGGTTTTAGTGAATTTCACATTAACTATATTATTAAATGATTTATTAGATATAATAATTAAAAAAATTATAATACCAAGTGCGATTAACACATGAGAAATTTTATATGAAAGAAAATAGAATAGAATATTTTCCTTATAATATGATGATATTGTTCTTACAAATACACCACTCATACCAAAAGCAGAAAATAATCCATAAGCAAGTATGATTCTATTTATAGGTATTTTTTCCTTTCTAATTTTAATATATTGATATATAAGATAAAAACCAATTTCATAACCAATAAAAAGCGCTATACATAAAAATGGTAAAAAATATTCATGCAAAATATATTTCCCTTATTAAATTGATTTTTATTAAAAGGTTTCTATAAATTTATTCTATCATTTGAATATATAAATATTTCCGATTAGTTATTTAGAATAAGATCTTTGAATACAATCTCTTTACGTATTAGATAATAAAGACTTTTATTCAATAACTAAAGAGTTTTTTAAATATAAAAATAACAAAAACCAAAATTCTTAAAAATTTTAAAATTTGTATTAATTAATTTAATTGAAAGCTTTTAATATATAGTATACGTCTTCATTTTTATATAATTGGTGTGTTCAAATGATTTATTCAAGTTCAAAATCACACATTGAAAAGATCATTTTTCTTAAATAATAAATGTTAAAAAAAATAGAATAAGAATATTATAAAAATAGTATAATATTTAAATGAATATTTTTGCGCTAAATTGACTTAAAATCATAAGGCGTCTAAAAAAAGAGAAGAAAGAGTAGAAATTTAAATATCAAGTGAAAAGGGGAGTTTCTATTAGATAAAATTTATCAAATAGAAGGCGAAATCCAATTTTATATTCTAAATATTCGACTCCTTCTTGCATTATAAATCATAATTCACATTTAAATATTCATGTATTATAGATTGTTAAAAGATTTGATTTTGAATGAGAGAAATTTCTGATTCATATAACCTATAAAATAATTTTGTTATTTTAAAGTTCTAATTTTATTGATCCTTATTTTATCAACTCTGTTCTTATAAATGGGATAATAAAAAGGAGTAGAAGAAAGAGCCGAAATTCGAAAAATAAAATAAAAGGGAAAGAAAAATTAAACTGTTTTTAGTTTAATAGAGGGCGAAATCCAATGTTAAATATTCGAATTTGTGATCTCTTTCCATTAAATATAATCTGAATTAACATATAAATATGCATGTATTTCAGATCAGAAATAGGAATATTTTTAACTGAAAAAAAATCTGCTTCATTCTAAATATTTTTATTCGAATAAAAAAAATATTAATATGTTTGTTTAATCAACTTTGTTGAACTAATTTAAGACATTCTTGGTAAAAATGACTACCGTAATTATTATTTGAATGAATAGAAGATTTTATTGCGTCATTATTTTTTTTTGTTCTTCTTCCATTCATTAAATCTACAAATGCTTCTAATCGAGTCCTAAATCCTTCTATTCCACTCTGCTCATCGAATGAAAAGTAGATTATTGGTAAGTCATATATTCCTTTTAGTTTATTTGTAATAATTGTTCTAGCGGTTACTTCTGGCATACAAGTAAAGGGATAGGAATGAACAAAACCGTCAAATCCTGCTTTAGCGTTGTCTATATACTGTCCTATTACCCAAACGCATTCTCCTCCAATGTCCATCGGAATATATGGTTTTGCAAGATGCTCTAACCATTTTCGATGATAATTTAAATGAAATTTATGAGCAATCCAATCCCATAAACTTAAACACTGATATATTTCTACACCCATTTCTCCTAATTTTCTTCGAATATCTAAGTTAACATATGGTTCTAATGAAATATATATTTCGCCAGCAAGACCTACTTTTAGAGGGTTACGTGTTTTATCTATATCTAAATGTTCAAAATCATTCTTAATAACAGATCTAAATTCCCTAAGGCCTTTATTAGTATTTGTTCCATCTAATTTATGAAGTAAACTATTTACTATTTTTGTTGTATCTCCTTGATTTCTTTCATATGCCCTAAAAATTCCTTCTGCGGTTTGAATATCTTCAAGATATTTTGCTTTTTTTAAAAAATAAAGAACTGATTTCACAAATTTTGGATATAGAGAAAAACTTGACTTACCGGATATCTTGAATAGGGATTGAACCCATTGAAAATTTAATAAATCTGCTTGATCCAATGGTATTAATCTAAAATTGTTATAACCGGCATCTCTTAAGATTCTTTCCTGAACACTTGCATAAAAACCAAATCTACAAGGACCACAGTCAATTGCCATTATAATTGTATCAGCTCCTTTGTCTAATGCGCTTTTAAGTTCTCCTAATGTAGGTTTAAACGGAAAACAAACAAATTCAGGACTGTGTTTTACGCCAAATTTTACAAGCTCTCTATTTGCGGGTTCAGGTAAAATTACTTCTACCCCAAGATTTTCAATTAATGTTTTGAAGGCCACCCATGAATTTCCCATCCTTGGGAATGTTGCTCGCATATTTTAATAACCTTAATTAAAAATGATTTTTGTTATTTTATTTATAAGAACTATTCTTGAAAATACTACATTTGTAAAATTATTATCGAATTAAGCTATTTTTAGTAAAGTGTAATTGTTTATTAAAATAGTAATCTAATTAAATAAAAATATTTTATATAAAAAGAATACCAAAATAATAAAATTATTGAAAGTATTATTTTTCATTATTGTAGAGAAGAAATTCTGTTCTGTAAAATATATATAACATAATTGATTTTTTAAAAAGTATAGATAGATTTTATTTTTTTCAATCAATCTAAATTCTATATAATTAATATTTGCTATTTTTATGCGAGAATGGTACTTTCTTTAAGAAATAGTAATTTTTAATAGGAAAAAAAATAACTATTCTTCAAAATTACAATTGAGTGAAATAATTCTATTACTGCGTTCCTAATTCTTATTATTATTTATCAATTTTCTTTTTATTTATTTTAAAAATAATTCCAAGAATTCCTATCAAAAGAATACATGTAAAAAGTATATTAAATGATAATATGGGATTAATTTTTTGATTAGGATTGATATGATTTATTCATATTGTATGAATTCTTCGATTATTGCTCAGATCATAACATAAAATTGTAATATTATATTCAATACTCTGTAAATCATATAATGTTATTGAAATTACATTATTATTCCAAAATTCTTCCAATGTTAGATTATTATTTATAATAAGTTCATATTTAAATGGATTCAAATCTGTAAATGTCCAATTTAAAGTAATATTATCCAATGGTTTATTAATTATCAAATCTGATGGAAAATATATAATTTCTGGGCAAATTGTATCATTTAGCTTTATGCAAATTGTTATACTTTGATTATTAGAATATAGATCATATACCCAGATTTTTATATTGTACTCCCCAATTTCTAAAATATGATTGTTTGAAATTACTCCATTTGAAGAGATATTAAAATTCATTGTATTATCCATTTTCCAGCTCAATATTCCACTAAGATCTATTGCTTCTAAAGAGAAAAATTCTATGAATCCATATTCAAATAATACATCGGATTGAGGAATTGATACCCAAGCTGGAGGCGTAGTATCTATTATGGTTACCTCTTTTGTATCATTTATTTTGTTTTTTCCTATATCATAGAATTCTATTGTGTATTTATAGCTACCAACATTCATACCTGAAACATCAATATTTATTGGAATTTCATTTCTCCATGAATCCGTTTTATTAAAATCATCATTTATATATAAGTTATAAATATCGGGAGCTATATCATCAACATTCCACGTTAAATAAAATGATTCTGTACTTCCAAATTCATATGTAATATTATCGGGATAATAAGTTATTTCTGGTTCAATTTTATCTAACATTCCTATAAGAATTCTGCCAATATCTGTATTATTCAGATAATGTCCTCTTATTGGATCTAAAGTATTATTTGCTGCTTCTAAAAATAGAAAATCTCCTATTTCTTGAGCATAAAATGGAATCAATGAGTTTGTATGAGATCCACTATAAAAATCCATATCAGGCAATTTATTTATACCATTATTTCCTAATAGACTCCAAATTGATTCACCTTCACTATCAATTCCAGAATTAGGTCCATTAAGATAACCTGTTTCATGATCTCCTGTTACTATTACTATCGTTTCATTCCAATTACTTCTATTCTCAACCCAATTAACTACAGCCTCAACTGCCTTATTAAACTCAATCTCTTCCTCTATTAAACGACCTGGCTGATTACTATGGCTTGCCCAATCTATTGCTCCTCCTTCTATCATAAGAAAAAATCCATTATTATTATTATCTAAAACATTTAAAGCACCTTTAGTCATCTCTTGTAAAGCAGGACTAGTATCTAAAAAAGGAACGATATAAGGATCTACCATGATATTTCCTTGTCTTCTTTATTGTAATGTTTCATATATTTCAGGAACACCAATTATTTTTTTAGGAGTATCTCCCATCATTAAAGATTGGAATTCTGCTCGAGTTTGAATTAGATTCCAAGGATCTGGTATGTTATCTCCATCCGAATCCTCTCCTATAATTCCTAATGATAGATCATTCCATGTAGATATCCCTCCAACATAATCAAAAGAATTTGGGTTGGTTAATAGATTTCCATTATTATCATA
>CAZBEU010000169.1:0-4929 GCA_964491005.1 uncultured archaeon
GTTAACAATTAGTAATCTAACTCTAGGATATGCTGCAATGAGTACCGCATTAGTTGGGCTTGGATTAGCATTGCTTGTAAGAAGTTTAAATCTTAATATCCATGATGTTAATGGATTGCAGGATTTCTTTAAACCTACAACACATCAAATTTTTTTAGATAATTTTTTTGCTGAAATATTTTCTAATCATTTAGATCCTGTAACTTTTTTAAAATGGGATGAATTTGTTTTAGGTTTAAGCAATATTTTAAATCCTAAATTTGTTGAGAAAATTAAAAATCAAGAGGAAGATGAATTACCTGTTACATTTGCTTTAGAAAAAATCCTCTTTCTCTATTATTTAAATTATCAAGGAGTCTTAAATAAAGATCTGCTTATTCAAGAATTTAAAGAAGTTATTAACTTAGATACAGAACAATTTGATATTGAAAAAGGGCTTTTTATGGATGGTGCTTGGTATTTCTCTAGTAAGGATATATATAAGCTTTTTAATTTTATAAAAGATTACAATCCTGGATTCTTTAAAATTATTGATCGTCTCCAATTAGAACTTGCTGACAATATTACTAGATTATCAAAAGATCCAATTTATATGGATTCAACTGCTCAAGAAGTAGTGTATACTGGAAGTGAACTTAATATTATGGTTTTCCTCTACAATAATAATTTAGAACCAAAAAAATTTAGAGTAAGAATATCCGCTCCAGGATTTGAACCAAGTAATACTATTTTAAATATTGAAGTTGAAGGTCGTGGAAATTTTATTATTCCTGATCATCCCATTCCCCTAACATCTGATAATAAAGAAGACATTACAGAAGTTCTTTCTAATATGCTCGAAAATGGGGATACCCTCTGGCTTACTTTAGAACCACGAGAAAAAGGAGAACAGACAATTCAAATATTTTTAGAAAATGAAGATGGAACTATTATCGAAGGTAAAACCCGAAATATAAAAGTAACTAAGAATTTTAAAGATAATCTTAAAAAATTATCATCATTAGGGTCTTTTATTGGCGGAGTGGGAGTAGTAATTAGTAGGTTAATCACTTCAATGTAAATTTTTTTTTATTTTTATTATTTATTTTTGAATAATTAATATTTATTATTTTTGAAAGAAGAATCAATTTTATGATATAATTATAAGTGAATATTATTGGAATCTATGATCATATTTATTAAACAAATAATTATTAATAATTAACCTTTAATGGGTAAATTAATTTCATTTCAATAATATATTTCTATACAATTTATTTAATCTTCAAATTTAAAAAACAAGAGACGTGAAAAATGGTAGTAATAACAACAAAAAAACCAGATGAGGAAATATTTGATACTCTTGAAAAATACAACGCAAAAAAAATAGTAATAGTATCTTGTGGAACGTGTGCTGCTTTATGTCAAACAGGTGGAACTCAAGGATTGGAAGAATGGACAGAAAAGCTTGAACAAAAAGGATTTGAAGTTATAACAGGGATTGTTTCAGAAGATATATGTGATAATAGAGTGATGAGAAAAGATTTACGAAAAATTGATGATGATATTGGAAAATCAGATCTTATAATGACATTGTCTTGTGGTGTTGGTACTCAATCTGTTATAGAAGTATTACAAAAAAGCCATCCAAAAATACCTGTAATTATAACAAATAATACCGAATTTATAGGAATGACTGAACGTATTGGACGGTTCTATATGAGGTGTAGAGGGTGTGGAGATTGTCTTTTGAATGAGACTGGGGGGATTTGTCCAGTGACTACATGCGCAAAAAGTTTGATGAATGGACCTTGTGGGGGATGTATTGAGGGTAAATGCGAAGTTGGAGATTATAAAATTGCTTGCGGTTGGATTCTAATATATAATCGTCTTAAAGAAATGGGAAGACTAGATTTATTCAGTAAATTAAGACCTCCTGCAAATTGGAGTGAAATTGGTCATCAAAGAGAAATTGTATGGAGATAAATTATCCTCCAAATTCTATATAGATAATTTAAAACCTAATTTTAAATCCTTTTTAAATTTTAATTCATTAAAAGTTAAAACTATCCATAAATATAATAATTAAATTTTAAAGTTTGATATAATTTTTAATTTCAATATTATCAATCATATTTTCATTAAATTAATAAAAAAGTAAACAAAATGTTAATTTTTCTTTTCTACTAATAAAGGTGTTAGATTATTACAATAAAAAATATATTTTCGAAATTCGGAAAAGCCCTTTCAAATGGATCGTTTATTTTAACTGGAGAACTTGAGCCTGAAAAGACTTGCGATCTAAGTAAAACTATAAAAGAAGCAAAAGAAATGGCACCTTATGTTATAGCTGCAAATGTCACCGATAGTCCATTGGGAATTGTCACAATTAATTCTATGGCCGCGTCTCATATAATTCAAAGGGAAACAGGATTAGAAACGATATGGCAATTAACTGTTAGAGATGTAAATAAATTAGGTATTGCAGGTATGATCATGGGGGGTCATGCACTTGGATTGAGAAATATTTTATCTCTAACTGGGGATCATCCAAAATTAGGGGATATGCCAGAATCAAAACCTGTTTTTGATTTAGATTCTGCCACTTTAATCTCCTTTATCCGTGAAATGGTTGATAATGGTAAAATAAATAATAAAGAAATTAATTGTCCTCCTCAATTTCATATTGGAGCCGCTGCAAATCCAAATTCAGATCCTATGGAAGCAGAGATATTAAAAATTGGAAGGAAAGTACAAGCAGGGGTAGAATTTTTACAGACTCAAGTAGTGTATGATTTAGAAAAATCTATTGAATTTTTAAACGAATTAAAAAAATATAATATTCCCATTCTTCTTGGAATCTTTCCTATGAAAAGTTATTCCATAGCGAAAGGGTTTGATGAATTTGTTCCTGGAGTTAATGTTCCAAAAGAAATATTATCTAGATGGAAATTAATTAAAACAGAGATTTTAGATAAAAAATTACAAAACGAAGAATATGACAAAGCAAATTATGAATTTTTTAATCCATTTATATCAGAATTAAAGAAAAAAAAACTTATTTCCGGAATTCATTGTATGGCTGTTCATTATACTAAGTTTTTCCCTCATTTATCTAAAATAATAAACTCTTAAAATACACACATTTTATTTTAAATTAAATGATTAATATATCATAATCCCCAGTTCTCTTTATAAAAAATTTTGGATTAGTATTTATCTTATTATTTTTAGCACAAAAAAACCATTTTATACAAAGTTTTAAATAATCTTTCTTTTTTTCTTTTTTTTAGTTCAATATAATCGTACAATAATTTACTCATTTCATAATTTTTGTTTCTATTATGGTTGAGTTCTAAATAAGAATAAAAATAATTCTTGTATTTTGAAATATAAAAAAGTGATTTCTTCTGAATAACACACCTACTAATTTAAATGCTAAAGATCTTACAATTGATAAATATAATATAATATATAAGAATCTATTTGAACAAACTCCTTATTATATACTATTGATTAATCAAGAGGGAAGAATCATTGATTGTAATAAAGCAACAGAGGTAATCTTAGGATATAAAAAAGAAGAATTAATTTCCAAGTTATTGAAAGATATTAAGATTATTTCTACAGAAATGTATTCTAAATTAGAATGCAAATATGCTGGTGTATATGATAATTCAATTTTTGAACCTAATGAAATAAGAATTTTAAGAAAAGATGGAAAAAAACTCTGGATAAATTCGCGTTTATATATTTTAGAATTAGAAGATGAATATATAACTTTAATAATAGGTCAAGATATAACCGAGAAAAAGGAAGCGGAAATAAAATTAAAAAATTCTAAAGAAAAATATCATGATTTATTTAGCAATTCTCCTTTAGGAATATTTATTTTAGACGATAAGGGAAACCTCATTGATACTAATGAAAAATCAAAAATTTTTTTTTCCCATTTATCTCTAAAAGAATATTGTGGAAAAAATTTTGCTAATATTCTATCTGATTTCAAAAATTCAGATGAACTAATAGCTATTTTTAAAGAATGGAATAATCTATGGTCTAAAGGAGAAAATATAGTACCTATTGATATAAAATTCATAGAAAAGAACGGTAAGGAGAAATGGATACATTGGCAAAGTTCTATATTACATCTTAAGGAAAAAAGAATATTTAATATAATAATACAAGATATTACAGAAAGAAAATTAGTAGAAATAAGATTAAAAGAATCTGAAGATAAATTTAAGACGATTTCAGATCAAACTATGATAGGTATTTGTATTTTTCAAGATGGCGTTTTTAAATATCTTAATTCTCATATGGAAACTCTTACAGGATACACGATTAATGAAATGACATCATGGAGTGCAAATTATCCTTTTAATTTAGTAGCTCCAGAATTTCTAGATACTGTAAAAGAGCAAGCGAAAAAAAAAGAACTTGGATTGAATGGTGTAACCCCTAAATATGAAATAAGAGGAATAAAAAAATCGGGGAAGGAAATATGGGTTGAAAATTATTCAAAACATTTAATATATCAAGGAAAACCAGCAATATTAGCTATATTTATTGATATTACTGAAAAAAAAAAAGCTGAAAAAGCACTTGAAGAATCTGAAATCACATTAAAGACCGCTTTGGAGAGTTTACCTTTTGATATTTTTATATTAAATAATAATAGAGAATGTACATTACAAAATACGGCTTCTAAAGAATTTTGGGGAAATGTTATTGGAAAAATCCCAGAAGAAGTGGCATCAAATAGTGACATCTTAGATATATGGAAAGAAAACAATGATAGGGCATTTTCTGGTCAAATCACAAAAAAAGAGATTAAAATAAAAATAGACGAAAAAGAAAAATATCTTTATAATATAATTTCTCCTATTAAAAAGGATGATAATATACGAGGAATTCTCGGTGTAAATATTGATATTACTGATCAAAAAA
>CAZBEU010000170.1:0-7143 GCA_964491005.1 uncultured archaeon
TTCAGTCTCTCCAGGTAATCCTAAAATAAAGTAAGCTTGAATTGCTATATCATTTTTTTTTATTAATTTTAAACCTTCCCATGCTTTTTTTGGATTTTGATATTTAAAGTTTTTTTGCAATACATCTTTATTTGCAGATTCTATTCCTGTCGCGATTATTTTACACCCTGATTCTTTTAATAATTTTGCTAAATTATCGTTAATATTATCAACTCTTATTTCACATCCCCAATCTATTTCAAATTTACTTTTCTTTAACATTTTACAAAATTCTTGAAAAAATGTAGGATTATAGTTAATATTATCATAGAAATTAATAACATTGTATGTACTAAAAGATTTTATATCTCTTATTTCTTCTTTTATTGAATTTATTGTTCTCAATCTGGGTGTTTTAAATAAATTTTGTCTTGAGCAAAATGAACATTGATTAGGACAACCTCTATTTACGATAATATTAGCTACTGTATAATGATGATTAATATTAACTAATTTAAATCGTGCGGGTAAAGGTAATAATCTTAGATCAATTAATTTAGAGGAAATATTTGAAAAATGAATTTTATTTTTTGAATTTTTAAATGCTAATCCATCAATAAGATTGATTTTATCTTCATATTTGAAAATCTTTTTCCGATTATCAATAGAATGTTTTTGAAGAATTTTTATCAGTTCCAAAAAAGACTCTTCTGATTCACCAATACAGATAAAATCAATTAAATTTTCCTTTCCATTATACTCATTTAATATTTGATTATATAAAAAAGAAACATGAGGGCCCCCAAATATAATTATATTATTAGAGTCTATCTCTTTTATTGTTTGAGCAATTGAGATAGCATTATAAAAAGTATTAGTTAAAGAAGTAATTCCGAAAATATTATGATTTTTTGCAGTTTTTTTAATAATTTCTTTAATTTCATAGGTTTCAAGATGATAATATTGTTCAAGATCAAGAATTTCTACAAATATATCATACAGATCTAATATTGCTGTTAAATACATAATACCGATATTTGGTTCTCTAAAGTAATCTGTATTTAATTCTGATGATTTTGTTGTTTTAGGATTGATTAGTAATACCATTTTTATTAATTAATCGTCCATTACTTATTTATTACTCTGGAATTTGAAAAGCTTTTTTAAGATTTTCTATATCTTGAGATTTATTAAATCTTTCTTCATATAAGACAGGTAAATCAATTTTATAAGCTTCTTTTTCCTTTTCTTTATGTAAAAATAATTCGATACCCTGAACACATCTTTTTTTAATTATTAATCGAAGAGAATATTGATTATCACCAAAAAATGTAAATCCATCGTTTAAACGCCCAAGTTTTATTTGTTTTTTTTGTGTTTTTATTTCTGAAAAAAATGTATCAATAATATTTTCATCAGAATAGATATTGTTTCCAGTAATGAAGAATTTTCTTGTAAAATCTTTTGGAATTGGTATATTATTTATATCTTCAAGAGCATGTTGAACATCAACCCCTACATGAATGGAAATTTCTTCAGGAATTATATTCGCTTGAGTTGTTTGTATAAAATCATTTTCTGTAATATCTTTGGCAATACCTGGAAGTAAAGGATGATTAATTATATCTTTAAAATTTTTATCTTCAGTACTATAAGCATTCAAAGAAAAAATTCTATAAAATAATTTAAGTTGTTTTCTAAACATACCAGCAACTATTCCTCCATAGATTTGTAATTTAAATGTGCTAGCTAAGCCATTATAGTTCCAAATACGTTTTAAATTGTGATCTATTATGATGTATACTTTTTCACTATTTTCCATTTGAATTACATCAGAGACTAGGGTATTCTCAGGAAAATTAGCTAATTCGATCGTAGCCATATATGGAAATTCTTTTAATTCGATGATTTCAAAAACTTGCATGAGATATATCATGAATAAAAATAAACATATTAATTAAAGTTTGCATAATTTGATATTATAATTTTATAAATTGGTTATTTTTGATTATAATTTAAAAGATAAAAAATAAATCATAAATAATTACAAATACTCTTAGAGATTAGGTATTTTAAAATCTAAAAGATCACAAATCAAGTATTTCAGAAAGTAAATCAATAAAATATTTAAATTTTTATACATTTTTGAAATTAAATATACTTTTGAAAGATCGGTAATTAAGCAATATGTCTTCAGAAAAAACAGTTTATAAAATTAATATATCTGCCATAGATGGTGAATTTAAAGGATCATCAAAGAAAATCTCAATTGATGCAAAAAAATTCAATAGATTAGAAGGGATGAAAATCGGAGAGATTTTGAAAGGAGGTCTAGTGGGATTTCCTAATTATGAATTCGAGGTTACAGGAGGATCTGATGCTAGTGGATTTCCAATGAGAAAAGGTGTGCATGGTCCGGTAAAGAAAAGAATTCTTTTTGCTAAAAAAGGAATAGGATATCATCCTGTAAGAAAGGGTCAAAAAAGGAGAAGAACCGTTCGTGGTAATGAAATTACTTCAGATATGACATTAGTTAATTTAAAGGTTATAAAATACGGAGAAACTGAGCTTTTTACACGTGATAAAGAAGAGAAATAAACTTTCAAGAACTAAAAAATTAAATACAGATTAAATAAACAAATAGGTGTATTATTATCGTAAAAACAAAAGATTGTTCTTTTTGTGGTTATCAAATTCCAATTGGACGAGGCGTTATGTTTATTAAAAAAGATGGATCAATTCTTCACTTCTGTACAAATAAATGTAGAAAAGCTCTTCTAAATTTTAAAAAGAATCCTCGTAAAACTCGTTGGACGAAATATTATGGTAAAAACTAATATATTTTTTATTTATTAGCTTTAAACTAAGATTCTTTTTCTAGATCTTAAAAAAAATTGTAATTTAACTAATCTAAAACAAGAAATATCAAATTAACTCTTATTAGGAAGTATAATTTTATTATTTTAAAATATTAAAAAATAAATCTATAAAAATAGAAATATCTGAGGAGAAATTCACGATATTATTGCAATCTTGGAAATTTTAGTAAATCATCTATTAAATCTACATGAGCAACAATCATACGTTTACAACAAAATCTTTTAATACCAAGTTCTTCAAAAGCCTTTTCAGAACTATCTCCCCTTTCTAAATATTCTAAATAGGGTTTATATGCATGAGCAATAAGTTTTCCACATGAAAAACAACGAATTGGGATTATTATTTTAAATCTCCTCTTTTTATAATTAGAAAATATTAATTGACAATTATTAAAAGCATTAATCAATAAAATAATTTTTGATTTTAAAAAAAAAAAAATAGAAGGATCTGAAATTCTTTATAAATCTTAGAAATCGTTAATCAACTCCTTTTAAAGAGTGATTAAACGCTTAATATTATAGATCAATAACCAAATATTTTTATCATTAGAAATATCCTCTATATTTCTTAAATTATATGTATAATTAAATTTATTTACGATAATGAATTGATATAAAAATAATTCTAATTGATTGAAGTATAAATTTTATTTAATATAAAATATTTTCTCTTCTATCAAATACTCAATGATTAATGAAAATATTATTATCAAAAATATTTGAATGAGATGAAAAATATGAGTTATGTAAAATTTAAGACTCCTGATCAAATCCAAACCAAGTTAAAAACAACCTTAAACCAAATTGCTGAAACCAAAGATTCAAAAATTCGTAAAGGAATGAATGAAACAACAAAATCAATTGAAAGAGGAGCAGCCAAACTTGTTGTAATGGCAGAAGATGTAACACCTCCAGAGATCCTATTTCATATTCCAATGTTATGTGAAGAAAAAGGAATACCTTTTGGATATTTATCCACTAAAAAAGATTTAGGAAATGCTGTGAGAATAAATGTTTCTTCTTCAGCAATATCTATTGAAAGTGAAGGTTCTGGAAATGAAGGTATACTTAATGGACTTGTAAAAGATCTTGATAAACTAAAATAACATAAATGAGTGATAATATTGTCCCAAAGAGACAAGAGCCAGAAAAAAGAGAAAGATAAAAAAGAATATCAAGAGGAAGCTTCTGTTCCAGCAGTGGTAATACAAGTGGTTGGAAGAACTGGTTTAACTGGAGAAATAAATCAAATTAAAGTTCGAATAATGGAAGGAAGAGATAAAAATCGTATTCTTACTAGAAATGTTAAAGGTCCTGTAAGAGTAGATGATGTCATCCTTCTCAGAGAAGTAGAACGAGAAGCAAGAAAAATAAGAAAAAGAAGAAGATAAAAAAACTTATTCTGATTATTTTTATTCTTTATTTTTATTAAAAAAATCTAATAATTCTAAATTTAAATTATATTCTTTATGTAAAAATTCACCTAAGGCAATTCTAATAGCCTCTGATCTATTTGCAACTAATCCTTTTTCTACCAATAATTTTATATTTTCATCATAATTATCAGGTATGTTAATAGTAATATTTTGCATTGGAGTTCTTTTATTGTTATTATCTTTGTCTTTTTTGGTCATTTATATCAACCAATGATATATTGTGAAAAGTGAAATTATTATCATATCTAAATTGAATTAGAAATGCTAATTAATTATTTACCCTAATTATTTCCACTTGAAAAAATATATTATAAATAAAGTTAAACTTATTTAAAAGAATTTCGTTCTATTAATTTTATTTTTAATGTTCTCCAAATCATACAAATTCTTATGAACGATTAATAAACATTTTTAAATATTAGTTAAAAATATTTTAAAATTGTCAAGAAATTTAAAATATATAAGAAAATCTTCAATACTTTCAGCTTAAATTAGAGATAATTTAAGTAAATAAGCTCTTATTTAATAAGATCAAAAATTAAATAATTTAGATAAAAAAATAAAGTAAATTCATACATAATGGAAAGTATAATAATTCAAAACATCTTTATGTATTATCTTTTTCCATTATAATTATCATCTCACTAGTTTAAAGATTCTAGATTTTGCAAACAAAATAATATAATTTATCTTCTTTTTTCTTTCTTTATATATCTTCCACGAGTTTCGATAATATCTATATTTGAAATAATTGCTTCACATTCTTCTAAAAATTGAGATTGATAACAAGATCTATATCCCTCTAAAAATGCGTTATAACATAAATTAAAACAATTCCCATGTGAAGACATGAGTACTCTTTTTAAAAGATGGATATCTACACTTTTATCTTCTATAGTATCAGAATAATCATGTAATCCAAAATCTATAAGGACTACCTCCCTATTTGGAGTTACTACAACATTGCTAGTAGTAATATCCCCATGAATATGACCATTTTGATGAAGTATACTTATAAAAATTCCTATTTTTTTAAAATATTCCTCCAATTGATCTTCATTTAGTTTTTTGATTAAGTCCTTTAATTTTTCCCCGTGAATATAATCCATTGTTATTATTGATTCTTCAGAATCTATCTCATAAACACAAGGTACATTTATTCCATAATTTTTAATTTTAATAAGAGCACGAGCTTCATTTACTGTTCTTGATGTTCTAATTTTTTTGTCTAATTGTTCAATTCGATAATTCTTTGGTATACGATGTTTAAAAATAACTTCCTTATTAAACCACTTACCATAGTAAAGAGATGCTTCAGCACCTTTTTTAATAAGATCTTTTTTCTCAATTTCATAATTCATTTTAATTCCTCCATGGTACTTCAATATGATCCATTCTCTCTTTTGGACCTATTGTAGTATTTTCAATGGAATCTTCTCCTTTTGATAAATATTTTAAAATTCCGGTCCATGCAATCATAGCTCCATTATCTCCTGCAAATTGTAAAGGAACAACTTCAAATCTAGCATTATGTTCATTAGATATATATCTAATCATATTTTGCAATCGTTTATTTGCAGCAACTCCACCTGTTAATAATACTTCACTTTTTCCAGTATGAGCTAATGCTCTTTCAGTAACTTCAGCTAGCATAGCAAATGATGTTTCTTGTAATGAATATGCAATATCACTGAGGTTAAATTCTAAACCAAAGTTTTCTGATTTTAATAATCTTTTAGCAGCAGTGTATAATCCAGAGAATGATAAGTCCATTCCTTTAACAATATATGGTAATTCTATATATTTTTTTGATTCTAGTGCAAGTTTTTCTATTCTAGGTCCCCCTGGATGAGGTATATCTGCTTCACGAGCAAAACTATCAATCATATTCCCTATAGCTAAATCTAAAGTCTCACCAAAAATTTGATATCTACCTGATTCAAAAGCACTTACGATTGTATTTCCGCCAGAAACGTATAATGTAAGCGGATCGTCTATATTGCACATTTTTCTACCAATTTCTATGTGTGCAATACAATGATTTACACCAACAATAGGGATTTTTTGTATTTGACCTAAAAGTCTAGCGACTAATGCACCTATTTTAAGAATGGGACCAAGACCAGGACTCTGACTAAAAGCAATTAAGTCTATATCTGTAATCTTACAATTAGCTTCCTTTAATGATATTTGAATTATGTCTTTAAAGTTATTAAGATGTTGTTCTTTTACTAAAATAGGATGAAGTCCTCCTTTCTGAGGAATATAAATATCATTAATAAGACTTAAAACATTACCCTCAAAATCTAAGATTCCAATACCAAAAGTATGTGCTGTACTCTCTATTCCAAGTGCTAATTTAGGAATTTTAGAATTACCTCTTTATAATAAATTAAATTATAAAATTAATAATAATTGCTATGTAATCCATTAGTAATGCAAATCAAATAAGATTTATTTAAATTTATGATTTGTATTAAAATATACTTCTTAAAAGATAGAACTCATAAAAAGACTTAATGATTTGGAAAATTGAATAACAAAAAGTGATCAGAAAAAAATTATGTTGATTTTTGTCTTTTCCTTGGGCTTCGCTTTCTTGATGATGGAGCTTCGGATGTGGCTTTCTTACCTTTCCTTTTGAATATTGTATATCCACATGAACCACACGCCCACCTATCATAATGTTCTGCCATGAATACACTAGGACCGCATTTATTGCATGCTCTATTTGTTCTTACGAGTTTATTTCCTTCAATTTTATAATATTTGGACATATTTTTGGACGATTTAGTCATCTAATTTTTCACCCTTAGGTCGATTAATACTCAAAAAGATGTTCATAAGCT
>CAZBEU010000171.1:0-1973 GCA_964491005.1 uncultured archaeon
TTCTTTCTCTTTTTTATTATTCTGAATTGTTTTTTCTTTTATTTTTAGTTCTTTTTGAACAGGATATGCATTGATTTTTTCATCAATCTTAAGGTTATTTTCAGTATATTTATTCAAATCTGTTAATATATGCTCTTCTTCTGATTTTAAAAAATAAGAATTTATGAATCCTCTTAATACATTATATACTTTATTATAGATGAATATATCATCTTCAAATCTTATTTCCAGTTTTTTAGGATGGATATTAAAATCAATAATCGAAGGATTTACTTCAAAATTTAAAATAAAAAAAGGATTTTTATTAATCATCAAGTTTCCTTTATAAGCTTCTTTAATAGCTCTAAATAACAAATCACTTTTAATATATCGCTGGTTTATAAAAATACTTGATTGATCTCTACTTTTTCTAGATATTCGAGGATGACCAATAAGACCCGTTATTTTAAAAAGATATCCTTTTTCTTCATATTCAATTTCTTTCATTTGATTTACAATATTCTTTCCATAAATATGAAATACAGTAGTTTTAAGATCATTTTGTGAGGGACAATTCAGTATTTGTAATTCATTATGAGTATAAATAAAATGTATATTTGGATAAGCTAATGAATATCTTTGTATAATATCTGTAATATGTCCTAATTCTGTTGGATCAGATTTAAGGAATTTTTGACGAGCAGGAATATTATAGAAAAGATCTTTAACCTGAATATTAACGCCAACTGGGACAGATATTTTATTTTTTTTTTTTATTATTCCACCTTCTACTATAAGTTGAATTCCAATTTCCTCATCAGAAGTTCTTGATATAATCTCAACTTTACTAACTGCTATTATACTTGCTAAGGCCTCTCCTCGAAAACCAAGAGTAGAAAGTCTCTGTAGATCTTCAATACGTCTTATTTTACTGCTTGTATGTCTTTTTAATGCAATTTCCAGTTCTTCTGAAGGAATACCAAATCCATTATCGATTACTTGAATTAATCTTTTACCAGCTTTTCTAATATATACTTTAATCTCTGTTGAACCTGCATCAATACTATTCTCAATAAGTTCTTTTATAACATTTGCAGGTCGCTCAACAACTTCTCCCGCAGCAATTTGTTCTGAATTCTGAATTTTTTGTATTTTTTTTCTAATCATAAAATTTAGTACTTTCTATTTAATTAAAATCAATATTCTTTATAATTTTTCAATTTCTCTTTTAAATCAATCAATTTTTTCATAGCATCTACGGGTGTTAGGTTCTCGATATCAAGTTGATTGATATGATCTATTATTATATTGAGATTTTTACTATAAGTCAATTCTTTTTTAACTATTGGTTTAAAAAAAGATGTCTGAACGGTTTTCTTTTTATTTAATTCCGAAATAGTTTTTTTTTTTTCTATAATTTTTGGAATATCTTTATTAGTTTTTAAATTAATATCTGTTAATTTGGAAATAAGATCTTGAAGATCCTTTTTTTTAATTTCTATTTCATTATTAAGATTTTCAAGTTGCTTATTTTTATTATGAATTAATTTATCATGATATTTTGTGCTTCCATTACCCAGTTCATTATTATTTTTAATTGTTGTTTTTAAAGGATCATCTTTCTCGAGTTGCTCTAATATTTTAAATGCCTCTATTATAACATCATCAGGAATTCCTGCTAATTTGGCTATATGTATACCATAGGATTTATCCGTACTCCCCTCTTTTAGTTTTCTTATAAAATTTATTGATCCATCATCATTTTCAATAATATTAAGATGATAATTCTTTACTCTTGGTAAATTAATTTCAGTTAATTGATGATAATGAGTACTAAATAAAGTTTTAACTCCCATATCATGCAATTTCTCCAAAGTAGCAATTGCAATACTTTGACCATCACTTGTACTTGTTCCTCTCCCAAGCTCATCTATAATAACTAAACTGTTCTTTGTAGCATAATTTAAGATTTTTGCAGTTTCAGTCATCTCAAT
>CAZBEU010000172.1:0-2172 GCA_964491005.1 uncultured archaeon
ATATATCTTTTGAATTTTGTTCTCCAATTCCATTTCTTCTAATTTTAATAATAGATCGTGTCTACTGAGATTTTCGGAAGAAAAAGTTTCAATAATTTGTTCAAACCTCATAGGATGTCTTTTAATAATAGATAAAAGTTCTTCTTCTAGATTGGGTGAATATAACTTAAATGAGCCCATTTCTGGATAATTAATATTATTATATTCTATAAAAATTTCATTTAAATTTGAAATAAGATTTTTTCGTGGCTTTTTTACCCATTTTTCTGCTGGAGGTCTTATAGGGACATTTATATCTATTCTATCTGGTTTAATTGAATCAACAATTTTCTTTATTTTTAATAAATTTTCCTTAGAATCATTAATATCCCTCATTAGCATTATTTCTATCCAAAATTTACCTTTATATATTCTTTTAAAATCTTTAAATCCTTGAATAATAGTATCAAAATTTAGGGAAGGATGAGGTCTATTTATTTGTTTAAACATTATTTTATCTCCCCCATCAAGACTTGGTAAAACCACATCTGCTAATAATAATGCATTTCTAACTTCCGGAACATATAATAAACTTCCATTTGTTATTACACAAATTGGTTTATTTGTAAGTTTTTTTGTTGTTGAAATTAATTCATCTATATCTTTATATAATGTAGGTTCACCACTACCTACAAAAGTAATATAATCAAATTTTTCTTTATTTTCATTAATCGCATTCTTTATTTCATTAATTAGTTTATTTTTGGGAAAATAATTAATTCTTTTATTTGTAAAATTAGTTGTTTTACCTAATTGACAATATATACATTGATAATTACATGTTTTTAAGGGTACTATATCAACACCTAATGATTTCCCTAATCTCCTGCTTGGAACAGGCCCATAAACGTATTTCATATATTATTTCATTTTATTTTTAAATATTCTTGGATAATTTGTTAAGATATTATCTGATAATTTATAGTTCAATTTAAAAAAAAATACTCGGAATAATAAAAGTTATAGTTTTTTGCTAAGAATATAGTAAAAGTTTTTTTCTTTTTTTTTTTATTATTAAAAAAGTAGTTCAATATTATAATTTTTTGCTTTTCTAGTATATAATTATTTACTGCTTCAGGGATTTCTATAAGATTTATTTAAGGGATTTATATTTATAATATTCTTTATTATATCCTTTATCTCCAAGATATTTCTTATGCTTTTAGGAGTAACTAAAAGTTTTATATTTAATGATAAATTATTAGTTTCATTGGTGTAAATATTTTATGAATCAGATGTTTATAAAAATATTTTATATTCTGATAATTCTCTTTTTCTTTATAGAATTAGCTATTCCAATAAAAATTATAAAGAGAAGTGGAAAAGATCCTCGAGGTCAACATAAAGATTATTCAATATTAGCAAAACTATGTTTGTTCACAAGTCTTATGTGGATAATATATATCCTATTATACATCATAATAGATGATATATTGCTAAATTTCTCTATAATTGGTTTTCTAGCAAATGATTTTTTTATCGTATTTGGTATATTGACTATTATTATCAGTTATCTTTTTCAAATACTTGGAATAATAAAATTAGGTTTAAATTTTCGTATTGCACTTCCAAAAGAAGAAACTAAGTTAATTAATTCAGGAATTTATCGTTTCATGAGAAATCCAATTGTATTTGGTCTTTATTTATTATTTATTGGAAGTTTCTTTATTATTCCAACACTCATTTCTTTATTGCTTGTTTTTATCAATATAATTACGTATAATGCAAAAGTAATTGATGAAGAGAAATTTCTCTTAATCAGGTTCAAAAAAGATTTTCAACAATATAAATTAAAAGTAGGAAGATATCTTCCAATTAAGATAAAAAAAAAGAGTGATTAGATATTGTCTATATTATGGCTTATTAGAATTATATTAATTTTTTTACTTTATAGCTATATTCTTATTTATGCCCTTCTTCTAAAGGATAGAAAAAAATATTCATCTATCCTTGAAAATACGTTTTTAAATATATTTCTAGTTGTTTTTTATAATACGCATATTATAAAATAAGACAATGTTGGACATTTATCTTATTTGAGTGTTCCGATGGTTGCGTCCTCGGAAGTTAACAAGCAGAAGGTGTACTGCCTGATGATTGATTATTTTGATACTTTTCGATGAGAATGATGGC
>CAZBEU010000173.1:0-3277 GCA_964491005.1 uncultured archaeon
AAATAAAAGCCTTTAATATCTCTAATAAAATCATCTATTCTTATTATATCCTAAAATTCTTAACATTCTAAATAAAGAGTAAAAATTAAATTTAATTATTTTAGATATAAAATAATCTCATAGACAATAAGTTTTCATATCCTATTCTTATTTTTTAATGAAATTGTTGAATATTGTATTTTCTCGTTTAATATGTGCTCTAAAAGTAATTTTAAAATTTCAGCTTCAGCATAGTTAAGTAGCTTTGAATAATCTCCTACATTAACCCAAATTTTATTAGGATCATTTTCATCCCAATTAAGATTTATTTTAGTCTCTATACCTTTATAAAAATGACTTGTTTTCCAATTTTCTTTTTTCCGATTTAGTATACAAATAAAAAAAAACAATTCTTCTAAAGAAAATTTAATTATTCATCCTTCTCCATTACTTGGTTTTTCCCATCATCCATCATATTTTCGTTTGATACATTGGAGATAGATAAAAGGTTTATATTTTGAACTACTGGTAACAATAATTGCAATGTTCTTTCCAAAAATACTATATTTGTGAGAATTTGCCATGATGTTGAAAAGTATATGATTTCTGATTCTTGGATATTAATCTATTTCTATGTTAAAAAATATCACTATTATTTGAGAAAAGAATAAAAGAAATGTTTAATATAAGATCTTACATATAAAAAATAATAGATTTTTGTAGATTATTTTTAAATAGGAAGCGGGGTGGGCTAGCCTGGTTTATGCCGCAGGGCTCATATATTAATAGTCATCCACTATTCTTTAAGAAACCCTGAGAACATTGGTTCAAAAGTAGTAGACTGGTCTCCAGCAAACTGAAAATCCAATCCCCGCTATATTTTTTCTTCTTTTTATGTTATTCAAAATTAACAAAATTCATAATTTATTTCTAAATTAATAATTATGAATAAAAAATATCTAACAGTATAATATATATTAAAAAAAGAAGAATCTAGGAAACGATAGAATGAATGAATTACAGACTTTTCGAAGGTTACCTTCTATAAAATGTTGGATTACCCATATACTCAACGGAAAATATTCAGATAATAATAAATTTCTCTATACTATTTTTGGACAAATTAAGAGAATCAGAATTGTGACAACAATAGTGGATAAGAAAGAGATTCTGAATAATCAACAAACTAATGATGAAGATTTTCTAGAAGAAGAAAATCCTTCAAATGTTAGAATTGAATTTTATCTAGATGATGGTACTGGGTTGATCAGAGCAACATTGTGGAGTGCAAATCCAGATGATTATAGCGAATATAATAAAGGAGATAAAATTGAACTAATTGGTATGATAAAATATTGGAATGGATTCATATCAATTTCTCCAGAGATTATCAGAAAATTAGAGGATCCAAATTTCTCTTTATTACACGATCTTGAAATAATTAAAAGAATTAGAAAAGGAGATTTACAAGAAATCCCTGATATTAATGACCCTAATTTTGAGTTTGAGAATAATATTGATGAAATTGATGTTGATTCTTTATTTAAAGAAGAAAGTTCTGAATACTCAGATTTAAAAGATAAAATATATCTTCTTATTGAAGAGCATACATTGAATGGTGAGGGTATAAGTCTTCAAAATTTACTCGATTTATTACATATTTCAGAAAATGAGTTAAAAGAGAATTTAAAAAATCTGGAAATCGAATCAAAGATATATCAATCTGAAGATAATATATATCAATCTTATTGATTTATTTTGTTTTATACTATTTTTTATTAGAGAAAATAGCAAAATTATTTTTCAAGAATTAATTTATATTTATTAATAATTGTTTTAACGAAGATTAATTATGGATTTAAATAAATATAACGAGCTTTTAGACAAAGCTTATGATAAAATTCCTGATAATGTAAAAAAATCAAGCAGATTTGAGATACCTAAAGTTGAAATACGTTATGAAGGAAAGAATACATATATTTCTAATTTTCAGAAGATATTGACCACACTTGATAGAGATAGAAAACATTTTCAAGGTATTTTACAGAAAGCAGCAGGAACAATGGGAGAAATTCGAGGAAATCAATTATTCTTAAAAAGTAGATATACTGAAAAAGTATTAGATAGATTAATAAAACAATATGCTAAGGAATATGTTTTATGTAATGTATGTAACAAACCAGATACTACAATACAAAAAGAGGGTAAAAGACAATTTTTAAAATGTACTGCTTGTGGTGCAAGAATAGAAATTAAAGAAAAATAGATAATTAGTAATCACAAACCATGAATGTATATATAAAAGTTCATTATAAAGATGGTATAGAAACAATTGCTATATGTGATGAAAACCTTTTATGTAAAGTTTTTAAAGAAGATAATCTAAAGATCGAAATATCTAATAGGTTTTTTGGAGGGGAACTTATTACTATAGAAAAAGCAATCGAAATTTTAAAAGATGTTTCCTATTTTAATATTGTTGGAGAATCAATTGTTCAAGAAGCAGTAAATAATAAAATATTACCAAAAGAAGGAATACGCCGTATAAATGGCGTTCCAATGGCTTTAAAGATGATGTTTTAATGCCCAATCGATTTTGTGCCATTTGTGGAAGAGAAATTAATACTTATTCACCTCATTTTAGTATGTGTTATGAATGCTATTTAAAGGAGCATCCTTTATTCGAAATATCAGATAAAATTTCAATTAAAATATGTTTAGATTGTCTTAAATATTCTAGAAAAGAAGAATGGATTGATCCACAAATCAAGGATTTAGATTATATTATTAAAGATGCTATAGAAAGATTTGTTCTAAAAATCTATCTAAAAAAAGCAACTATAGATTTTGATATAGTTTTAGATGATAATAGTGCTATTTATTCTTCTAAGGATCTACTTAAATCAATAAATGTAAAGATAATAGGAACTTTAAAAGAAAAAATAGATATCAAATTTACACAATGGATACAAGTTATTATTGAATACGAATTATGTAAAAATTGTGTAAATCTAAGGGGAGGCTCTTATTTTCTTTCTATAATTCAATTACGCGTTATTGATGAAAAATATCTCTCCATAATTCAAGAAGTATTAGATAAAATTGAAAATTATGTGAAAAATATATTCATAAAAGAACAAAGGCATTATATCTCCAAAATCACTAATGAGAAAAATGGAATTGACTTATTTTTAAGTACTAATGAATTAATGAATTATATTATATCTTTTTTAAGAGGAAATTACCATTTTATTCTTAAAAGATCAAAAAAATTAGTAGGAAGAGATATTCAAAGAGG
>CAZBEU010000174.1:0-3360 GCA_964491005.1 uncultured archaeon
ATATCAAAGGTTAACGACATAATTATCAATAAACTTATTGATACACTAAATTTAGGAATAAGTGATGATTTTTTCATTTCCTTTGAGAGTTTGATAATGTTAGGGAAAAGAGCAAGATCTGGAATAATTTCATATATAGAAAAAAAGGAATTAGACACATTCATTAAAAATGTTTTAATATATATCCTCTATTATATTGATAATCAAGAATTTGATTTGCCTCTAGTAGCTAATTTATATCACACAGATTTTATTATTCGTGCTAAAACAATTATGAGAATTGAAGAAGAGGGAATCACACCCTATATTAACTTTATTTTGCCATTAATTAATGATCCTGATGATTCTGTTAGATGGGCAATTATAAAATTATTAATTACACAAAACCTTATTAAAAATCCATTAGTCAGAGAACATTTAAAAAACCATTTAATAGAAGAATTAAATCCTATAATTAAAAAGAACATCCAAATTTTCTTAGATGATGAAAATCTTATTTAGAATATTTTTAAAATGAATAATGCATTTTATTTAATCTAAGATGTTATTAGGAATAAATCAAAATTGCTATAGAGATTTATCATTAATTGAATTCATAAAAAAAGCTAAAAGATTTCAGGGTATCGAACTTGAGTTTAAAAAATTAAAAAACGAATTATCTAATAATCTAACTTTTAAGAACATATTAGATCATACCAATATGTATGATTTGAAAGTAATCAATATGTTTGAATTAGAAGACTTTTCTCTTTGCTCAGAAATGGATTTTAGAAAAAAAATAATTCCAAATTTAAAAACTATTTTACATCTTTGTTATAAATTAGAATGTGATTTAATCACTATTACTCCTTCTTTTGAATTAAGAGATATTCCAAAATGGAGAATTATTAGAAAAACAAAGATGAGGATTGAAGAATTATTGAAAATTTGTAAAAATGAAGATATCAGAATAGGTTTTAATTTTATTAATCATCCACAATCATCAATCCAAACATTCTCAGAAACTAAACAAATATTAGATTCATTTATATCTAATCCTAAAATAGGATTTATTTTAGATACATTTTATTTTGGTAAAAGTAAAGAGGATTTTAAAAAGATAATAGATGTTATTGATATTGTTTTTCTTGTACAATTAGGGGATTATATCGAGAATCAATCAGAATTAGAAGATAATGAAAACCAAGACAATAGGATATTTCCAGGAGAAGGAGTTTTTAAATTTAAAGAATTATTTACACTTCTAAAAGATAATGGCTATAGAGGATTCTATTCTATTGACATATCTTCTTCAGAAAATCAATTCGATATCTATAAAGAATTGAAAAAAAAGAACATATTTCCCTGATATGAAATCATTATTTACTTATTAATGATTAAATAAAATTATTAATGTTTTCCACAAAACAAAAAGTAAAAAGTTATAATAAAAATATCTATTAACTTATTATACACATAATATAAATGATAAAATTATATAAACACTTCAAAATAAAAATAGATATAATTTAAATTATTTTTATATTTGATATTGAATTAAATAATAACATCTGAAACAGAAAGATTATATCTTTTCAATTTGTCTTACATTAATTATTTGGCATTAAAATAAAAAAACATATAAAAAAAAGAAAACAAATATTTCTATAGGTGATTGCAAATTCCTAATTATGATTATACATTCAAGATTCTATTACTAGGGGATGCGAGTGTAGGTAAAACATCATTTACAAAAAGATATTGTTATAATATTTTTAATCCTAGTGAGCGCTTAACTATAGGAGTGGACTTTCATGTAAAAACTATTGAATTAGATCATAAAGGAAGTAAAAAAAAAATTAAACTTCAAATATGGGATATAGGAGGAGAGGAAAGATTTCGCTTTTTACTTCCTACATATTGTTTAGGAGCAAATGCTGCATTTCTCCTGTATGATATTACCAGACCATCTACATTAGATAATATTCCAGCTTGGACTACTATTGTTAGACAAAAAGGCGGGGCTATACCAATTATGTTAATTGGAGCGAAAGCAGATTTAGCACCTGAGCAACGTAAAATTCCACTTGAACAAGGAACCCAAATTGCAGAGAAAAATAAATTATTAGGCTTTGAAGAAATTTCAGCTAAAAAAGACAGCAATGTGAATAAAGCATTCGAGAGACTATCTAAATTGACTTTAGAGAAAATGGAAAGTAAACTTTAGGTGATTTAGAATGGGAGAAGACATATTTTTAGCCCTTAACCAATTATTTGACTCAATAGGCGTTATAGAGAAAGGAATTGAAAGATTATATCATTATCTTTTATTAAATAAAAGAATAGATAATCTTAAGGAAGTATGTAGTCAATTTAATCTCACCTTAAAAAGAGGATATAAAATCTGTTCTGTTTTATCTGATTTAGAACTTGTTCAAATTTATGATCGCCCAATGAAAATTATATTGCAAACACCTGTTATCCCTATATGGCAACGATTAATAAATAACCGAATTGAAGCATTAAAAAATAAATTAAATGAACAAGTAGATTATTGTGAAGATACATTTGAAAAATTCACTAAATTATACGATCTAAAAAAGGATGAGGTAGAACAAGAACCAGTAGAATTCATTAGTTATAGTTTAGATCATATTGAAGATCTTTTTTATCCTTTCCTAGCCAATCAAGAATGTAAGATTGCATTTGGAATTAGATATGAAAATATTCTTATTTCTTCTATTAAAGATGAGGCAATTGATAATATACATAATAAATTTAAAAATCAGTTTTTTAAAGCAATCAATAATATTGTAAAAAATATACAAAATATCAAAATCCAAGTGATTTTTAATCAAGAAATTATAGAAACATTATTGATAAGTAGAGAATATAGAATAATTTCAAGTATATTAGAACAAGTAGAATTCGATTTTCAATCATTTGATGTAAGAATTACTGAGGAAGATTTTAGTAATTTTAGTATAATTGATGATGAACTTATACAACCAAGTTTTGATCCATCAAATAAATTAATGGGCGCTTACATTTCAAGAAATAAAAATATTTATGATATTTTTGCGAATAAATTCACTGATTTATTCGATAAAGGTACATCTATAAATGAGTACATACAAAAAAATAAAAAGTTAAGTTCTGAACCTTTATCTGACTTCCAGATTTTTGTGTTATGTATATTGTGAACTACTATAACTTGACGATTATGGCTTCCTACGAGTAAGCAACCGCTTCTCTTACGGGTTGGCCTGTTTTTCGTAGAAAACCATTCCATTGCTTTACAGTACCGAGTATTTTTTTGTTAGATTTTTCATCACTTCCCTTAATTCGTAAATATAGCTAAATTATAGCGGTTCTTCCATG